>NZ_JBVMAE010000016.1:0-104288 GCF_055597485.1 Crenobacter sp. CS_VA4 | reverse complement strand
ATGCCCCCCACTCCGGGTGGCTCGTGCAAATCACAAGGTAAGGAACAGACTATGCGTCTTAGTGGGAAACAAATCGGTCTGGGGCTGGTGGCGATCAGTGTCATTGCCATGGTGGGCGGCGGTATCGCATGGTATGGCGAGGCGCGAGATGAGCAGCAAGAGCATCAAGCACTGTCCACCGCCAAGCTCAGCTTGGTCCAGGCGATCGATAAGGCCGCAGCCACTGCCGGCGGTCAGGCTATCGCGGCCAAACTGAAGCTCAAAGATGGGCAATTGGTCTACAAGGTGACGCTGCTAAACGGCGCTCAGCGCAGCGAAGTACGGATTGATGCCCAAAGTGGCGCCTCTCTTGGGGTGAAAAAGGAAGACGATGATGATTAGGCGAGCTAGTCGGCAAGGGCTATTTCAAAGGTTCATGAGAGCCCAATGCGGCATCTCCCCGAATCCCTCTTACCATGAGGCATCCCTCTATGCCTGCACGCCGGGTTGATCGGTCCAATCTCAATGGAGTAAAGGCCATGCGTCTTCTCGGGAAACAAATCATGCAGGGGCTAGTAGCAATCTCTTTAGTCGGGGCAGTAGGTGCAGGAGTCGCGTGGCATGGCGCTCGACTTAAGCAACTGGAACATCAGGCATTGTCGTCCCTCAGCCTATTCAGCCTGGCCCAGGAGATCGACAAGACGATTACCGAGGCCATCGGCGGTATGGTCACAGCAAAACTGGCACTCTATGACGAGAAGGGCGTGCACAAGGTAACGCTACTGAATGGGGTGTATCGCAGCGAAGTGCGGGTCGACGAGCAAAGAGGCGCCCCGCTTGCGGAGAAGAAGGAAGGCGTTGCTGACTAGGCGAGCTAGTCAGCGCAGCCACAACGGTTGGACATGTAACGAGCAAATTGGAACGAGCAATGCGGCTACTTCTGGTAGAAGACGACCCGATGATCGGAAACGGTCTACAGCAAGGCCTGCGCCAGGAAGGGTTCACGGTGGACTGGGTGCAGGACGGCAAAGCCGCGGCGCTGGCTCTGGAGATCAATCCTTATGCGCTGCTGCTACTCGACCTCGGCTTGCCACGCTGGGACGGCATGCAGGTGCTCAAGACCCTGCGGCAACGCGATGAGACGCTGCCGGTGATCATCATCACCGCGCGCGATGCGCTACCTGATCGGTTGGCTGGCCTCGACAGCGGTGCAGATGACTACCTAGTAAAGCCGTTCGCGCTGGAGGAGCTGATCGCGCGGATTCGGGCGGTCAGCCGCAGACAGACGGGGCGGGCACCGACCGAACTGCATTGCGGACCGCTGCGGCTCGATCCGGTACGACACCAGGTCTGGTTGCACGATGAACCGGTACCGATGTCCGCCAAGGAGTTCGCGGTGCTGCAAGAGTTGATGCGAGCCCCCGGCGCCGTGTTGTCACGGGAGCAGCTGGAGGAGCGGCTGTACGGATGGGGAGAGGAAGTCAGCAGCAATGCGGTGGAAGTGCACATCCACAACCTTCGCAAAAAGCTGGGGGCCGAGGTAATCCGCACCGTGCGTGGGGTCGGCTACCACATTGGGGAGGACGCATGAACTCGCTACGCCGCCGTCTGCTGTTGTGGCTGCTGCCGGCCACCTTCCTGGCCGGGGTACTGGCTAGTATAGGTACCTACTGGGGCGCGTCACTGGTACTGGGCGACCTTCTGAACGACCAGATGCGCTACATCGCCGAGAACGTCAGCGTGGACAGTGGCGGCGGTCACGTTGCCTTGGTCGACTCTGCTAAGTACAAGAAACATACCGATGACGACAAGGCCGACGAGGTGTTGCTGCAGGTATGGGACAACCAAGGCCGGCTGCGTTACACGACCAATCCGTCACTCTCGTTGCCGCCGCCGCAACAGGCCGGGCTTCTCGATGTAAGGGTGGGAGACCAGACTTGGCACACCTTCGTCAGCCCGCGTGGCGATAAGCGCATCCGCGTAGCCCAAGTCCAGGATGCTCGTTGGGAAGCGCTCGCCGGTGTCGCGGTGCATCTGTTCTGGCCAGTGCTATCGTTGCTTCCGCTGCTGGCACTGTTCCTCTGGTTCGGCATCGGCTACGGACTGAAGCCGCTGCGGCAAATTGCGTCGGAACTGGCGCAGCGCAACGTCAAGAGCATGGAGCCGATCGCCACGGCTTCCCTGCCAGGGGAGGTCAAGCCTCTGGTGACGGCGCTCAACGACCTGCTGCAGCGTCTGGATCAGGCCTTCACCATGCAAAGGGATTTCATCGCCGACGCCGCGCACGAGCTGCGCACCCCAATCATGGCGCTCAGCATCCAGGCACAGCTGGCGCAACGTGCCACTGACGAGGAGGAACGCCAGAGCGCACTGGCACAACTCCAGCAGGGTGTCGTCCGGCTTGGCCACCTGGCCCAGCAACTGCTGACGCTGGCCCGGTTGGAACCCGAAGCGCAGTCGCCAGCACCGCAGCCCGTTGAGCTAACGGCTCTCTGCAAGTCCGTCATCATGGATCAGATTCGCTTGGCCGAAGCCAAGCAGATCGACTTGGGACTCGCCGAGCATGACCCTGCCGTGGTCGTCGGAGACCCGGGGAATCTGCGCATCTTGCTCAACAATCTGGTCGACAACGCGATCCGTTACACCGCGCCAAAGGGCAAGATCGATCTCGCGGTCCGTCTGGACACGCGCGGCGTCGTGCTCGAAGTGTGCGACAACGGCCCTGGCATTGCCGAGGCCGAGCGCTCACGGGTGCTGGAGCGCTTCTATCGTGGCAGCAACCCGAGCGGATCCGGCAGCGGACTAGGACTGTCCATCGTCAAACAGATCGCCGAGCAACATGGCGCCCTCGTGTCGCTGGGTGCCGGGCCGGAGGGCAATGGCTTCAAGGTACAAGTGTGTTTCCCCCATCCGGCCGCGGCCTACCGGGCGATAAGCGATCAGTTAGCCGCGGTTGCCGTGACGTAACGATTAACGAGCAACATATTGGCCTGGCCACCCCTATGGCCGGTATCAACATCATCAACGTGCCACTTCATTAGGAGAGTTGCGCTTGGCCGCCATTACTTCCGTCGCGAAGATTCCCCGTACGGTCTGGATCCTCGGTTTCGTCAGCCTCTGCATGGATCTGTCCTCCGAACTGATCCACAGTCTGCTGCCCATCTTCATGGTGAGTACCCTAGGGGTCAGTGCGCTGACGTTGGGTGTGATCGAAGGCATTGCAGAAGCCACCGCCATGATCGTCAAGGTGCTCTCCGGCGCCGTCAGTGACTTCATCCGGCGCCGCAAGACATTGCTGTTGCTGGGATACGGCCTCGCCGCGGTGACCAAGCCGATTTTCCCACTGGCCCATTCGGCCGACGCTGTCTTTACGGCACGCTTCCTCGACCGGATCGGCAAAGGCATTCGGGGCGCGCCACGCGATGCTCTGGTGGCCGACGTCGCACCTCCCGCCATTCGTGGCGCCTGCTTTGGCCTGCGACAATCGATGGATACAGTCGGGGCCTTCCTTGGCCCGCTGCTGGCTATCCTGCTGATGTACCTGCTCAGCAGCAATATCCAGCAGGTGCTGTGGTTTGCCGTGATCCCCGCTGTCCTGACTGTTTTTCTGCTCTGGTTTGGTATTCGGGAAACCTCATCGGCGCCGGCAACGTCCAGTCCTCGACGTTTCCCGATTCAATGGGCATTACTGCGTCGGCTCTCACCGGCCTACTGGTTCGTCGTACTGCTGGGAGCGATTTTTACGCTGGCTCGGTTCAGTGAGGCTTTTCTCGTATTACGAGCCCAGGAGTTGGGACTACCGACGTTGTGGATCCCGCTAGTGCTAGTGGTGATGGCACTGTTCTATACCCTGTCCGCCTACCCGGCAGGCTGGCTTTCCGATCGTCTCAGCCGCTTAGCCTTATTGGGCTTCAGCCTCGTGCTGTTAATTGGCGCCGACCTGGTTCTAGCTCAGGCGGCGACCACCCAAGCCTTGATGCTGGGCGTGGCACTTTGGGGTCTACATATGGGATTCAGTCAAGGATTGCTGGCCACCCTAGTCGCCGATACCTCACCCGCCGAGCTCAAAGGCACCGGTTTCGGCTTATTCAATTTGGTCAGCGGTGTGGCGCTGCTGCTAGCCAGCGTAATTGCTGGCTGGCTCTGGCAATACCATGGTTCCCAAGCCACCTTCCATATCGGTGCAGTCTTTGCAGGTGCTACGCTGCTAGTGCTGATTGCCAGGATGAGAGTGAGGCAATAAGAGTCATTAGGAGCAGCGCCTGCACTAACCAGACGTTCTCAAAAATCGGGACAAACTCCCGTCAGCAACGGTCAATGGAGCGTGAACGCCTTGCGCAGGCGCCGGACACCAAAAAAGATGCCGAGTACGACAGGGACGATCAGCAGTCCCTCTCCCACCTCCGGCTCCAGCGGCAAACCCATGCCCTTCAGGGCTTTCAGCCCCACCCCCAACAGGCTGAGCACGTAGTAGGAAATCGCCGCGACAGAGAGCCCTTCCACCGCATGTTGCATCTGCAACTGGGTCTGCGCGGTGCGATTCATCCCTTGCAGCAATGCATTGGTCTGCCGCTCCTGCGCCAGATTGACCCGGGTACGCAACAGGTCGACGGCCCGAGCCACCAGCGTTGCCAGGTGCTCCTGGCGCGCCTGAACAGAACGGCAGGTATCCATCGCGGGTGACTGGCGCCGTTCCATGAACTCTCCGATGGTCGGCACCCCTTCAATCCGCTCTTCACGCAGTTCGATGACGCGGGCGGACAGTAGGCGATCGTAGGCACGCGAGGCGCTAAAGCGGTTGCTGTGGATACTCAAGGCCTGCACCCGGACCGCAAGGTTTGTCAGCAACTGCAACAATGTCGGATCTTCGCTGCCATCCGCGTTGGCATCCATCCTCTCCATGATCACCGACAGCTCTGTCTCCAGCCTGTCCAGCGTGCCGGCCATCTCGCGGGCGATCGGCAGCGCCAGCAACGCCATCATCCGATAGGTTTCGATCTCATAGAGCCGCTGCAACAGCCGGCCCACCTGGGCTTCCCGAAAGTCGAGATCCAGAACCACAAAGCGTGAAAAGCCGTCCGGATAAATATGCCAGTCGCACCAGACTTCACCACCGGCCAACACCCGGCTGCCGACCAGGACCGGCCCGGTGAACCACTGCTTGAGTGAGCCCGAAGCCTTTACGGCCGACTCGCCACGCATGACCTCCGCGTGTAAGGCCACGAGCCGCTTGCCCTTCAGATTCAACATCCAGGCGGACGGAATCCGGCTGATCGGCGTCTCGGAAAACGGCTCTCCCTGAGCCCTCTCCAGGACGAAGGTGAATGTGGAGAACTCGGTGTGGCGTTCCCACTTCAGGTGAAACCCGTCGTGCTGGTGGGTAAAGTGGCTGGCCGAATGAGGGGGCGGAGCAATGCCGAGTGCGGAACACAACTCGCCAATCAGGCTCTGGTGAATATCACCCGACTCCTCGTCGTAGATGGCCAGATGGGACAGTCTGGCGGGGCCTTCCAGACGAAGAAAAGGGCGTGAGTGTGCTTCCCTTGCCAAGGAATCCCTTAGCACATGGTCCAGCATGGTGACGATTCCTGTCGTTTTGATCGGTGCGTCTGATTGTCATACAAGGCAAAGACTTTACCATAGGCTGTGTGACCCTTTTCCTTCAAAGCCAGGCCAAATCGGCTTTGTGGTATCACCCGGGACAAGGTCTCCGTCCCGGCAACGATCAGGCGCGCCTTCCTCACCGGCATGCCCAGTCAGCTTCAGCAGGTTGATTCGGCTTGCCGCTGCGGCAGACCAGACCTGGCAACAGCCAGACGGCCAGGCACCCCTTACGCGCCCGTGGTCCCGAACCGCCCGTTTTGATAATCCACGAAGGCCTTTCGGATCTCCTCGTTCGAATTCATCACAAAGGGACCGTAGCCGACGATGGGCTCCGGGATCGGCTCGCCGGTGAGCAGCAGGCAAATCGCGTCCGAGTCCGCTTCGAGCGCGATGCCTCCGCCCTTGCGTTCGAACATCACCAGTTCGGTCGCGCTCGCCTGCTCAGCCCCATTGACTCGTACCCGGCCTTGCAACACGACCAGCGCCGACGTGTGCCCTTCGGGTAGATCCAGTGCCACACGGTGTCCGGGGTGCAGCCGCAGATCCCAGACGTTGATCGGTGTGAACGTCTGCGCGGGGCCATGGTGCCCCGTGTAGTCGCCGGCGATCACACGCAAGGTGCCGCCGTCCTCGGGCAGCGCAACGACGGGAATGGTGTCGCTGAGCACCGTCTGATAGCGCGGTGACGCCAACTTGTCGTGCGCCGGCAGATTGACCCACAACTGGGCCATGTGGAGCACGCCGCCGTGGAGGGTGAAATTGGACGAGTGGAACTCCTCGTGCACGATCCCGGACGCGGCGGTCATCCACTGAACATCACCCGGCCCGATCACGCCGCCGCTGCCGGTGGAATCGCGGTGGGCGACCTCGCCTTGATAGACGATGGTGACGGTCTCAAAGCCGCGGTGCGGATGCTGCCCCACGCCTCGGGGCTTACCCGTCGGCGTGAAGCTCGCCGGCCCGGCGTGATCCAGCAATAGAAAGGGACTGAGGGCTTCGACCAAGCGCTCGTCGTTGTAGGAGAAAACGGTCTGCACCGGAAAGCCATCCCCCACCCAGTGGGACTCACCGGCACGGTGAATGCTTAGGATGTTACGCATGGTTCTGTCCTTTGCTCATTGCCGGCATGGTGACCGGGGCTCGGCGTGGCGCTCCCGGCCTTGTCGGCGATCGAGGAAGGTTTCGATGTGTTCGGTGATGCCGTGCACGGCGCGAGCGAGGACATGTGCACAGGGCTCCGCTCTGCCCGAGCTTGTCGACCATGCCTCAATTAGCTATAGAACACTGCGACGTACTGCCCAGGTGCCGGCTGTGCTGACGAGCGACACACACTGCTGCTCATCGGCCTGGATGACACCCGAGACAGCTGGATCCACAACCATCCACTGTTTTTCCGGAGGTGATCTATGCGATTTCTAGTCAAGGTAAACATCCCGGTCGGTGCCGGGAACGCGGCGGCGAAGATGGGAAAGCTCGGCTCGACCATCCAGTCCATCCTGGCCGACTTGAAGCCCGAAGCCGCCTATTTCACCGACGACAACGGCCAACGGACCGCGTATCTGTTCCTCGAGATGAACGATGCGTCTGAGATGCCCGCGATTGCCGAACCGTGGTTCCTGGCGCTGCATACAACCATCGAGTTTCATCCGGTGATGGTGCTCGACGACTTGATCAAGGCGGGCAGCACGATCGAGGCGGCCGTCAAGAAATATGGCTGAGCCCTGGTCGGCCAGCGTGCAGAAGCGATAACCCCGTGTAAGAGCACGGGGTTTGTCTTCTATTGACCTCCATCAACAGCGTGCGGTGTTTCTCAACGCCGGGATGGGTTAGTCAGCGGCTCCTAGCTGCCCTGCTTCGGCGCGGCGCCCTCATCGGCCGAACTCGAGGCGGCGGTCTTCTTGGCGGCCTGCGCTTGTTGCGGTGTCGACTCGGACGCGGCGGTGTGTTTGGGCTTTTTCTTGGCGCTTTGGGCGTGCTGCGGAGGCGGTTCGGACGACGGCGCGGAGGCTTGCGGGGCGGCATAGACGGCGGTGATCGGCGCGAGGGTCAGGAGGGCAATGAGGAGTTTTTTCATGACTTTTATCCTGTCGTGATCAGAGGGGGAAAATTCCCACGACAGGCTATTAGCAGCCTCCATGCCAGCTCTGTTTTTCTAAGTAAATTCAATCGCTTAAACAGAAAAATCAAAAACGGCATCGTAGCGCACGACGAAAGCCACTAGATATCGACCGATTTTGTCACCGCAAGGCGACAACGCATCGATGCCACGCCGCCAGAACACCACAAGCGTTCGACTTCTGTCTGTAGCCGAATGGCGACATTCACCCAGAATGGGTCACCGACGAGCTATTTATGCTCCCGTTTGGCCATTTTCTCCCCGAACTCCCCATGCCGGCGCAACGACGAGCGCTATTACCCCCTGCCATCGGCTACGGCGGAGACTGCTGTCCCCACCACCCACCACCGAGTGACTGCAGCAACGCCGCACTATCGGCGTAGCGATCCGCCTGCGCCTCTACGCGGTCGAGCCGGGTTTGCAATTGCTGCCGTTGCGCGTCGAGCAGCGCCAGCTGGCTGATGCCGCCGGCTTGGTACTGCTGCCGGCTGATCCGGTAGCTGGCGTCGGCTTGGTCGGCGGCGCTCGCACGTGCCTGCAGCGTACGCGCGTCATGGTCGAGCGCGCCGAGCGCGTCAGCGACCTGCTGCAGGCCCTGCAGCACCGCCTGCCGGTAGCCGGCGGCCGCGGCGTCGTAGGCGGCCTGCGCCGAGCGACGTTTGGCCTGCAGCTCGCCGCCGTGGAACACCGGCTGCAGCAGGTTGAACCCCAGGTTCCAGACGTTGAGGCCGTTGGCGACGTCGCCGATGCGGGTGCGCTCCGAGCCGAAGCTGCCGCTCAGCGTGAGCTGCGGGTAGAGCTTGGCGGTGGCGACGCCGACGCCGGTGCTGGCCTGATGCCACAATGCTTCGGCGGCGCGGATGTCGGGGCGCTGGCGCGCCAAACTCGACGGCAGCGATAGCGGCAGCTCGGCCGGCAGCTGCAGGCTGGCGAGGTCGAGTTCGGGAATGTCGGCGTCGGCCGGCGGCTGGCCGAGGTAGGCCGCCAGCTGGTGATCGAGCAGCGCCAGCTGCTTCTGCAGCGGCGGCAGCACGGCGGCGGTCTGCGCGAGCAGGCTCTGCTGGTTCTGCAGATCGAGCCGGGCGATGCCGCCGGCGCGGTAGCGGGCGGCCATGATGTCGAGCTGTTGCTGCTGCGCGGTGTACAGCGCCTGGGTGATGGCGATCCGTTCGCGCAGCGCGGCCTGGCGGATCGCGGCGGACACGATGTTGGCCGAAAGGCTCAGCCGGGCGGCCTCCAGTTCGTAGCGCTGGTAGTCGACCTGGGCGAGCAGCCCTTCGAGCGCGCGGCGGTTGGCGCCGAACAGGTCGAGCATGTACGAGACGTTGACACTGGCGTTGTAGAGGTTGAACGGCCCGGGGTTGGGGACGTTAGTGATGCCGAACACGGCGGTATCGACCTGCTGGCGGGTGGCGCCGAGCTTGGCGTCGACCGCCGGGTACTGCGTCGCGCCGGCCTGCGCGCGGTAGTCCTGCTGAGCCTGGGTGAGCTTGGCGCGCGCTTCGGCCAACGTCGGACTGTCGGCCAGCGCGGTGCGCACCAAGCGGTCGAGCGCCGGTGAGCGGAACAGCGTCCACCATTCTGCCGGCACGTCGGCCGTAGCATCGAAGCGCTGCGCCGCGCCGCCCGGGCCACTGGCGGCGACGGTCTCACTGGGCTGGCCACCCGGCAGATAGGCCTTCGTGTCCGGGCCGGCCGGCGGCGTGAAGTCGGGGCCGACCGCGCAGCCGGCGAGCACGACGGCGAGCACGACAGGCACGACGCGGCGGCGAAAGGCGGGACCCCCTACTGGCGAGCGCATCGCGTCCTCCTCAATCCCCTCAATCCAAAGTACGGCGGTAGAACTTCACCGCAACCGTCATCACCACCACGGTAAACAGCATCAAGGGCCAGACGCTCGGCCACAGATCGGCCCAGCCGTTGCCCTTGAGCAGGATGCCGCGGATCAGGCGGTTGAAATAGGTGAGCGGCAGCAGGCTGCCGAGAAACTGCGCCCAGTGCGGCATGCCCTGAAACGGGAACATGAAGCCCGACAGCAGGATATTGGGCAGGAAGTAGAAAAACGTCAGCTGCACCCCCTGCAGCTGGTTCTGCGCCAGCGACGACAAGGTGATGCCCACCGTCAGCGTGGCGGCGATAAACAGCAGCGCCGCGAGATAGATCGCCACCAGGCTGCCGGCGAACGGCACGTGGAACACGAAGCGCGCCGCCGTCAGGATGATGGAGACCTGAATCAGCCCGATCGCGATATACGGGATGATCTTGCCGGTCATCACCTCGAGCGGCCGCACCGGGGCGGCGAGCAGGTTCTCCATCGTGCCGCGCTCGCGCTCGCGGGTCATCGCGAGGCCGGTCATCATCACCATCGTCATCGTCAGGATCACCCCCATCAGGCCGGGCACCACGTTGTACTGGGTGACGCCCTCGGGGTTGTAGAGCCGCTGCACCCGCACCTCGAAGGCCGACCGGCCGCCGGCGAGCGGCGTCAGCGGCCCGGTCAGGTCCTTGCTGGCGACCGACTGCGCGAACTGCTGCGCCGCCGCCAGCGCGAGGCCGGTGGCGGTCGGGTCGGTGGCGTCGGCCTCGACCAGCAAGGCCGGCCGTTCGCCGCGCAGCAGCCGGCGGGTGAAGTCGGGCGGGATGTTGAGCACGAACTGCACTTTGCCCTGCGCCAGCGCCGCCCTGCCCGCCTCCTCGTTGGGCAGCGTGCCGACGATGGTGAAGTAGTCGGAATTGCGCAGCGCCGCGACGAAGCTGCGGGTGAACTCGCTCTGGTCGGCGGCGATGACGGCGGTCGGCATGTGCTTGGGGTCGGTGTTGATCGCAAAGCCGAACAAGGTCAGCTGCACCAGCGGGATCACGATGATCATCGCGAAGGTGATGCGGTCGCGCTTGAGCTGCAGGAACTCCTTGAGCACGATGCTCCACCAGCGCGCGACCGAGAAGCCGAAGTTGTTCATCGCCGCCCCCCGGCCGGATCGGCGCCGAAATTGTCGGTCGAGCGGCTCATCAGGTAGATGAACACATGCTCCAGGCTGGTCTCTTCGGGCTCGAGCCGCCATCCCTGGCCGGCGGTCGCGGCCTTCAGCGTGCGCTCGAGCGCCACGCCGTCGCGGCCGCTGACGTGCAGCGCGGAGCCGAACGCCACGGTCAGGTCGACGCCGGGCTGGCCGCGCAGCCGCTGCGACAGCTCGACCAGCTGCTCGCCGTGGATCGCCCAGGTCGTCAGCCCCTGCTGGGCGATCACCTCGGCGGCACTGCCCCGCGCCAACAGCGAGCCGTAGGAGATGTAGGCGAGCTTGTGGCAGCGCTCGGCCTCGTCCATGTAGTGGGTGCTGACCAGCACGCTGATGCCCTGCGCGGCCAGCTGGTGTAGCTCTTCCCAGAAGTCGCGCCGCGCGGCCGGGTCGACGCCGGCAGTCGGTTCGTCGAGCAGCAACAGACGCGGCTTGTGCAGCATGCAGGCGGCCAGCGCCAGCCGCTGCTTCCAGCCTCCGGACAGGGTGCCGGTCAGCTGCTTGGCGCGCGACGCCAGGCCGAGCCCCTCCAGCGCCTCGTCGACCACCCGTTTCCGGTCGGGCATTTCATAAAGGCGCGCGACGAAGTCGAGGTTCTCGCGGATCGTCAGGTCTTCCCAGTAGGAGAAGCGCTGCGTCATGTAGCCAACGTGGCGCTTGATCTGGTCGCTCTGTTTCAGGATGTCGTAGCCGAGGCAGGTGCCGCTGCCCGAGTCGGGCGTGAGCAGGCCGCACAGCATCCGGATCGAGGTGGTCTTGCCGCTGCCGTTCGGGCCGAGGAAGCCGAAGATCTCGCCGCGCTGCACCTGCAGGCTCAGGTCGCGCACCACGTGTTTGTCGCCGAAGTGCTTGTTGAGGCCGCGCACGTCGATCATGTACTGAAGGTCGGCCGAATCGTTCATCGCAGCGTCACCTCCACCGGCTGGCCGGGGTGCAGCTTGGGCGCATCGGCCAGCGTCGGATGCGCCTCGATCAGGTAGACGAGCTTGGCGCGGCTCTCGTTACTGTAGATCACCGGCGGGGTGTACTCGGCCTCGGTCGCGATGTAGCTGATCGTCGCCGGCAGCACCGCCCGGCAGCCGTCGCAGCGCACCGACACCGCCTGGCCGACCGCCAGCCGGCCGAACACCGGCTCGGGCACGAAGAAGCGCAGCTTGATGTTCTCCGGCGGCAGCAGCCGCACCACCGGGCTGCCGGCCGGCACCCACTCGCCGACCCGGTACAGCGTGTCGAACACCCGGCCGGCGCGGGTCGCCGTCACCGACTTCTGGCCGAGCTTCCAGTCGGCCTGCGCCAGCGCGGCGCGCGCGGCGGCCACCTGGGCGGTCTGGGCGCGCAGCTGCTCGTCGCGCCCCGGCAGGCGGCCGACTGCCAGCTGGCTCTGCAGCTCGCGCACCCGCGCGGCATTGCTGTCGGCGCTGGCCTGGCTATCGTCGAGCTGGGACTTGGCAATGCCGCCGGCGCGGTACTGCTCGCGGTCGCGCGTCAGCTGCAGCGCGGCCTTGTTCGCCTGGGCCTGCGCCTGGACGAGCTGGGCGCGGATCACGTCGAGCTCGGGCGGACGCTTGCCGGTCTGCAGGTCTTTGAGTTGCGCCTCGGCCACGTCGAGCTGACGCTGCGCCTGCTGGCGGGCCGCGGTCTCATCAGCCGACTCCAGCGCGAACAGCGGCAACTTGGCCGACACCTGCTGGCCGCGCCGCACCGCCAAGCTGTCGAGCCGTCCCGGCTGCGACGAGGCGACGTAGACGAACTCGCCCTCGACATAGCCCTGGAAGGTCGTCTGCGCCGGCTCGCCGCAGCCGGCCAGCAGCACGCCAACCAGCAGGCCGGGAAGCAGGGTGAAATGAGAACGAGGAAAACGGCGCATCGGCAGTCTCCAACGGAATCAATCGGCGGGCGGCACGCCGGCCAGACCCGACGTCAGCAGCGCGACCACGTGACGCTGCAGCGCGTCACGCTCCAGCCCGGCCAGCGCCGGCAGCCGCCGCCAGGTTCGCGCGGTGGCGAGCGGCAGCAGGGTCAGCCCCAGCACCGACAGAAACACCAGCCGCGGCTCGAGCGCCGGGTTGACCGTACCGGCGCGCTGCCCGGCCGCCACCCGTTCGGCCAACCACTGCAGCTTCTCGAACGGCAGCCGCTGCAGCATTCGTTCGCGCAATAGCCCGCCCTCGTTCAGCACCTCGCGCACCCACAACGGCGGCAGCCACGGCAGCCGCTCGGCGCTGTCGATCAGCCGTTCGACTAGGCCGGTCACCAGCGTCAGCGCATCGGCCTCATCCCGCCCGACCGGACCCCAGACGTAGGCGACGATGCGCATCAGCCGCTCGGCCACCACCGCGTCGAGCAACTGGTCGCGGTTGGTGAAGTAGTAGTGCACCATCGCCGGCGTTACCCCGGCCTGTGCGGCGATCTGCCCCATCGTGGTCGCGGCGATGCCCTGCTCGGCAAACAGCATGGTGGCCGCGTCGAGCAGCTGCTCGCGCAGGTCCGGGTGCGCCTGGGCGGCGACGGGTCGTCCCGGCAGACGGGGCGTGGCAACGCGCTTGGTCATGATTCAAGTTAATTAACGACTTAGTTAATTTCAAAGCACGACTGCCGGGCGGTTTGAACTGAATCTTGTGTAGGTTTGCAGAGTTCGCCAAAATTTTTCGCACAAGTTGAAAAATCAGGTACTTGCTCAAAATGGAAAGGCTCAGCCAGTGAATTCAACTGTAGATTCAATCATCGGCAAACCTGCGGTCGCGCATTGCACATTGACTCAGCGAGATGTTAACTTATTAAGTAAATTGTGAATTGGCATTTATCAAGATATGGAAACTGCTTCCCAGAAACGTAATCATCGCCTCCCACAGCACCTGTTGCGGGCACGCGAATCGGTCATGGCCTATTTTCGGCCCATCCTCAACAATTACGGCGTGACCGAGCAGCAGTGGCGCATCCTGCGTCTGTTGGACGATCACGGCGAGCTGGAAGCGGGCGTGATTGCCGACCGGGCCTGCATTCTGTCGCCTAGCCTGACCGGCATTCTGGTACGGATGGAAAAGGCCGGTTTGATCAAGCGCGAGCGAGACAGTGTCGACAGTCGGCGGCTGATTATTTCCCTATCGACACACGGACGTGAGCTGACGCAGCAAATTTCCCCGGAAGCCGTGCTCTGCTACGAACAGATAGAAGCCTACATGGGCAATGAGAAGCTGTCCGTGCTGCTGGACCTGCTATCCCAACTGGAGGAGTTGCCGGCTCCACAAGTAAGACAGGGTTGAGAGGCAGGGACTTGCAAACAGGGCGGCCAATGGCCGCCCTGTCGCCTTGTCAGGTCCACAAGCGGGACCCCAAGAATATCTGAATGGACGGCGCAAGCAGAGCCATCATTTCGGCCCTGCAGTGCGCAGCACGGTACGAAAGCCGATGTGATTGGTGCCCATCGTCGGGTCTTGCGCGTGGCGTGCGCTCGGCCGGTAGCGCTTGCAGTAGACCGGCGAACACAGGAAGGAGCCGCCCTTGATCACGCCGAGCGGCGGCGTGCGCGACGCCTTCACCAGCGCATCCTCGAGGTCCACCTGTGGGTTGAGCTGTTCCTCCTCCGGATGATGCGCGCTCCAGCGGTCGGTCACCCATTCCCACACATTGCCGACCATGTCGTACAGGCCGAAGCCATTGGCCGGGTAGCAACCGACCGGCGTGGTCGCGACAAACCCGTCGGTCCGGTCGTTCTTGAATGGGAACGCACCTTGCCAAGTGTTAGCCATCGCCTTGCCATTGAGCGTCAGCGTCTTGCCCCACGGGAAGGTCGTGGTGCTGCCGCCCTTGGCGGCGTACTCGAACTCGGCCTCGGTCGGCAGCGCGCGGCCCTGCCACTGGGCGTAGGCGAACGCGTCCTCAAAAGCGATGTGCACCACCGGATGGTTATCAAGGCCCTTGATCGAGCTGCCCGGCCCGGTCGGGTGCTGCCAGTCCGCGCCGGAGATAAACTGCCACCACTGCATGTTCTCGATCATCAGCTTCTTCGGCGGCACGAACACCGTGGAACCCGGCCGGTACATCTCGGCCGGCAGCCCCGGATAGCGCTTCGGATCGAGCCCTCGCTCGGCCAGGGTCTTGTAGCCGGTCGCCTCGACGAACTGGCGAAACTGCGCATTGGTGACGTCATGGCGGTCGATCCAGAAGCCGCTCACGGTCACCTTGTGCGCCTTACCCTCCTCCGGGTAGTCGGTGTCGGAACCCATGATGAACGATCCGCCCGGCACCCATAGCTGGTCGGTCTTGGCGCCACCGGCGGGCAGCCCCGAATAAGCCTGGCACGCCTTGAGCGAGCCGAGCGGCGGATACGGGCTCGCAGCCGCGGCCGATCCGGCGGCCAGCACCGCCGCGAGCACAAGCAGCCAGGCTAGTCCTGAATTACTGAAAGACGACATAGAGCGCCCAACCTTCTTGATGCCTCAATAAAGATCCCCGCCCGTAGACGGGGAGGCTCGATTTAGTAGTCGCGGCGTGGATAGGTGGTGTCGCGGCCGGTGACGATCACGTTGTTCTGCTGCACGTACTGCGCCCATTCGATCAACAGTTCGTTGAGCTTCTGCGGATTCTGCTTGGACAGGTCGTGCAGTTCGCCCTGATCGTGCGCCAGATTGTAGAGCGCCCAGGCGCCCTTGCCGTGCTGGTACGAGTAGACGACCTTCCAGTCGCCCTTGCGGATCGCGTTGCGCCCCATCAGCTCGATGCCGACCGTGTAGTCGGGGTTGTGCACCGTGCCGGCCTTGCCCGTGAGATACGGCAGCATCGACATGCCCTTCATCGGCTGCACCGTCTTGCCGTGGTATTCGATGCCCGGATGCTTGATCCCGGCCGCCTCGAGAATGGTCGGCATGATGTCCATCGCAGTGACCACCGGGTCGCTCTTGCCCGGCTTGACCAGGCCCGGATAGCGGATGAACGCCGGCGAGCGCACGCCGCCTTCGTTGGTATACGCCTTGTACATGCGGAACGGCTGCGCACTCACCTGTCCCCAGGCCGGCCCTTCGAACGCGAACGAGTTCGGGCGGCCGATATTGGCGAGGCTCAGGTCGAAGTGCGCCGGGATCCAGGTGTCGTTTTCGACGTCCTTGTCCCACTCGTTGCCTTCCGGGCCGTTATCGGACAGGAACACGATCAGCGTGTTGTCGTACTGACCGCTCGCCTTCAGGTAGTCGATCAGCCGGCCGACGTTATGGTCAAACGCATCGACCATCGCCGCGTACGCCTCCATGGTGCGGGCCGAGCGCGCCTTTTCTTCCGGGCTCAGCGCCTTCCACGGTTTGACGCCGGCCGGCATCGGCACCACCTGGCTGTCCGGGCTCACCACCCCCAGCTCCTTCATCTTCTGCACCCGGCGCTGCGCGATCACGTCGTAGCCGACGTCGTATTTGCCGCGGTATTTCTTCAGGTATGCATCGGGTGCCTGCAGCGGCAGGTGGGCTGCGGTATAGGCGGCATAGGCGAAGAACGGCTTGCTGTCCTTGCGGTTGGCGTCGATGTAGGCAATCAGCTTGTCGGTATAAAACTGCGATGAATAGAAGTTGTCCGGCAGGTCGACCTTCACGCCGTTATCGCGGTAGGTCGTCGGCGGCGCGTCCGACGAGATCTGCATCGGCGCGCTTTGCTTGAAGTGCGAAGCCCCGCCGCCCATCAACGCGTACGACTGCTCGAAACCGCGCTGGTCCGGGCGCTGGCCTTCGCCGCCGCCCAGGTGCCACTTGCCGGCCATATAGGTATGGTAGCCGGCCTCCTTCATCAGCTCGGATAGTGGCGCGACCCGGTCGTTCAGACGGCCCTCGTAACCGGGATGGTCCAACTCTTCCGGCGTCAGGTGCGGCGTGATCATCTCGGCCATATTGCCGACGCCGGCCAGGTGGTTGTCGGTGCCGGACAGCAGCATCGAACGCGTCGGCGAGCAGGTCGGCGCCACGTACATGGTCTTTAGCATCCGGCTGCTCTTGATCAGCGTATCGAGATTCGGCGTATCGATTTCGCTACCGAAGGCGCCGAGATCCGAACGGCCCAAATCATCGGCGACGATCAGCAACACATTGGGCTTTTTTGTGTCCGCGTGAGCCGCGTGCGCCATAGCGAGGCACATTGCCGCCACACCCAGGCAGAGTGTTTTCAGACTGCTCATTTCTCCTCCAGATTATTTTAATGATCCTGTGCGCCGGTTCCCCGGCATGGGCGGATCAGCCCAGTAGCCGCCGAAACGCGGCAAGGCTCGCGAGCAGCGCCTGGCGCTGTTCGGCGGTCAGCCGGATATAGCGCCGCATCGACGGAAAACGGTTGACCACCTCGCTCGCGCCGAAGTGCTCGATCAGTACGCGCCAGCCGTCTTCATCATGGCTCAGCTCGCAGCGGCGAAAATCGAGCGGCAGGATGGCGGCGTTGAGCGCCGCGTCGTTCTGGATCTGCTGCAGCAACGGTTCCAGCGCGGCCCGCTCGCCTTCCTTGACGCTGAGGGCGATGCCCTGGCGCCTGAGCGCGCCGGTGTGCCTAAGCTCGATCCGGGCGCGCCCAAGCACGCCGCTCGATGGCAGCGGCAACACGAACTCGCACAGCACCGTATGCGACAGGAACATCGACTCGGCGCGCTCGCACACGTCGAAGCTCAGGCCGCCCTCGCCCGCCTCGCAGCGGGCATGGGTCGGATCGAGCACGGTGCAGTCGAGCGGAGCCAGGTCGCGCCGCACCCTCTCCAGCGTCAGCCCGGGGCGGTAGCCCTTGGGCCGATGCTCGCGCCGCAGCCAATCAGCCAGCGCTCGGAACACGATTCATCTCTTCGTCGATCAGTGAGCCGTGCGTACCGGCCTTGCCGAATTCTTCCTCGAGAATCTGCTCGATCGGCACCGGCTTGAACGGGTTGACCTTCTGGACGAACACGGTCCAGAACAGCGCATACAGCGCGGTCAGGCCGAGCATGATGCCGAACGGCACGTAGATGTCGCGCTCGTTCATGCCGGGCGGGGTGATGTACCAGATCGCGATGATGATGCCTACGCTGGAGACGATCTGCGGCAGCGGGAACCACGGCGACTTGTACGCGCGCGGGAAGTCCGGGCGGGTAAAGCGCAGCCGTACCACCGAGATCGTCACCAGCAGATAGG
The DNA here is from genome assembly GCF_055597485.1 of Crenobacter sp. CS_VA4. NCBI lineage: Bacteria > Pseudomonadati > Pseudomonadota > Betaproteobacteria > Neisseriales > Neisseriaceae > Crenobacter > Crenobacter sp. CS_VA4. Next base: position 86,445 of record NZ_JBVMAE010000016.1, on the reverse strand, counting down.
CGACCCCCCAGGCACAGACGGCGGCCAGTACCAGCGGCATGATGCGGTCCAGATCGCCGTGGATGATCCAGGCGTGGATGCACGGGATCGCCACCGCCACCAGGATGCCGACCAGCGGCGTCTTGAAGCGCGGATGCAGATAGGTGAACGCTTTCGGCAGCGCGCCATCGAGCGCCATGCCGTACAGGATGCGCGGCAGCGCGGCGATCAGCGTGTTGATGGTGGCGGCGCCGGCGAACAGCAGCCCGACGCCGAGCCAGGCCTTGCCGAACGGCCCCATCACCTGCATCGCGAAGTGCGGGATCGCCGACGGGGTGTCGAGCAGATGGGTCAGGCCTTTCGGGTCCATCGGCACGTTCTCCACCTGGCGGCGCACCGCGGCGCCGTAGATGAACATGGTGACGGCCACGCCGGTCAGGCCGAGCTTGATCGCGCGCGGAATGTTGCGGCCGGCGTTTTTCAGCTCGGGCGAGAGCGGCGTCACCAATTCGAAGCCGACGAACATGAACATCGCCATGCCGATCAGGCTGAGCACCGCGGTCGGGTCCGCCAGCGACACCGGGTCACCGAACCAACCGGTCAGCTGCACCGCCGGCGCCTTGATCAGGCCGATCACGCCGAAGATCGTCAGGGTGGCCCACATGCCGAAGGTCAGGATGATCTCGGCCTTGCCGAACACCGTGATGCCGATGGCGTTGAGCAGACCGAAGAAGATCACCATCGCCACCCCGACCATCCACGAGGTGCCGCTGTGTTCCATCGCGGCGTTGAGCGTATCGAAGTTCACCAGCGCCATGATGCCGGACAGGATGGTTTCGGCGGTGCCGGCGAATACGTGCACCAACAGGTAGGCGGCAATGGTGCCGGTGATGGCGAAGAAGCGGCCCATGCCGCACGAGATGTAGTCGTACACGGCGCCCGAGGTCGGCAGCATCGACGCCGCCTCTGAGAAGGTGGTGGCCTGCGCCTGCATCATGATGAAGGCGATCAGCATGGCGAGCGCGAAGGTGCCGCCGGCCATGCCGAAGCCGCTGGTGACGGTCAGGATGACCGGGCTTGCCATCACCACGCCCACCGAACTGGCAAGCGCCACGGGAAATCCCACCACCCCGCGGTCAAGGTGCTGGGCGAGTTTCTCTGAAATCGACATCTGGTTTCTCCTCTGGACGTCTTTGGTTTTGTGGGGCTTGGGCCCGCTATTTTTGTTGTCGCTTGCACAGGGTTGGCCTGCGCGGTCTTTCAGTCAAGGAACAGCGTGGCTACGAGTTCGGTGCGGTTGCTTACCCCCAGTTTGCGGAACAGCCGTTGAAGATGGGTCTTCACGGTAGAGAGCTCGAGGCCCAGTTGCCGGGCGATCAGCTTGTTGCTGCTGCCGTCGCGGATCAGGTCGGCGATCTGCTGCTCGCGCGGCGTCAGTGCATGCGCGGGCGGCTCGGCATCCAGTGCGGAATGGGCGGCCAGCTCGATCAGGCCGTGCAGGTGATCCAGCCTGGCCACGTCGTCGCGGCTGAACCGGCCGAGATGGGCGCCGCGGATCAGCGACAGCCCGGCGACCACCCGGCCCTTGCTGCGTATGAACAGCTCGGTGACGTCGACCATGTCGTGATGCGACATGAAGCTGGCGTAGCCGGACTGCCGCCGCAGCGCACCGGGCAGGGCCTCGTCCATCGTCACGATGCTCTGGCGGCCGGCGGCGACGCGCGACGGCAGCAAGGGGTCCAGGTGCTGGAAGTGGGCCAGGTAGGTGTCGTGGGTGCGTCCGGCCACGCGATGCAGCACGTAGTCGTGCGGGCGCAGCGCGTCGTCCACCCGGTAAAAGGCGCAGGACGAGACGGCGACGAGCCCGGTCAGCGCATCGATGCAGCGGCGCGCGAACAGCTCGTTCGTGCCGGTTGAGAGCGTGGCCATGACGTACTCCTTCGGGCTGGCCATCGAAAACCCGCGACGGAACGGCACCGTCGCGGGCGACCGTGGGTTTACGCCTCGCTGAGGCCGGCCTCGAGCGCCGTGACGATCGCGTCGGCGTGCGCCTGCTCGATCACCAGCGGCGGCGACAGGATGATCTTGGTGCCGACCGGGCGGACCAGCACGCCGTTCTCGCGGGCGATCTCGGCGACCCGGTTGGCATAGCCGTCCATCGGATCGACCGGTTCGCGCGTGGCCTTGTCCTTCACCAGGTCGAGCGCGATCATCAGGCCGCGGCCGCGCACCTCGCCGACGGCGGCGAAACGCTCGGCGAACGGCTTGAGCTTGCCAAGCAGGTATTCGCCCTGGGTCGCGGCGTTGGCCGGCAGGTTCTCGTCGCGGACGATCTTGAGGTTGGCGATCGCCGCCGCGCACGCGACCGGGTGGCCCGAGTAGGTGTAGCCGTGCATGATCGCGCCGCAGAAGTCCTGGTTCTGCGCGAATGCGTCGGCGATCCGATCGTTCACGACGGTCGCCCCGAGCGGCACGTAGCCGGACGAGATGCCCTTCGCGAGGCACATGATGTCGGGCTTCACGCCCCACAGCCGGCTGCCGAACATCGACCCCGAGCGGCCGAAGCCGGTGACGATCTCGTCGGCGATCAACAGCACGCCGTACTTGTCGCAGACCGCGCGGATCAGCGGCCAGTAGTTGGCCGGCGGCACGATCACCCCGCCGGCGCCCTGGATCGGCTCGGCGATGAAGGCGGCGACGGTGTCCGGGCTCTGAAACAGGATCTCGCGCTCGAGCATCTCGGCGCAGATGCGCGCCAGCTCTTCCGGGTCTTCGGTGAACGGGTTGCGGTAGGTCCACGGCGTCTCGACGTGGAAGCAGCCCGGCAGCAGCGGCTCGTAGTTGCGGCGGAACACCGTGTTGCCGTTGACCGAAGCGCCGCCGAAGTGCGTGCCGTGGTAGCCCTGCTTCAGCGAGATGAACTTGGTGCGGTCCGGCTGGCCACAGACGCGCCAGTATTGGCGCGCGAGCTTCAGTGCGGTCTCGATCGCGTCCGAACCGCCGGAACTGAACGCGACACGCGCCATGCCCTCGGGCGCGAGCATATCGATTAGCACCGCCGACAGCTCCTCGGCGCGCGGGTGGCTGATGCCATCGAACAGCTGGAAGTATTCGAGCTCGTCGAGCTGGTCGACGATCGCCTGCTTCACCTCGGCGCGGTTATGGCCGACGTTGACGTTCCACAGGCCGGCGACGCCGTCGACTAAGCGGCGGCCCCTGTCGTCGAACACATGGCAGCCGTCGCCGCGCACGATGCGGATCGGTTCGCGCTGCTTCATCTCATTCGGGTGCAGCATCGGGTGCCAGAAGCGGGACTCTTGGTAAGACATCGTGTTTCTCCTCGGTACGACGGGTCAGTGCGCGATGCACACGGACTTGAGTTCGGTGAAGCTCTCGACGGCGGCACGGCCGAATTCGCGGCCGATGCCGGACTGCTTGTGGCCGCCGAACGGCAGGTTCGGGTCGAGCGGGATATGGCTGTTCACCCAGACGGTGCCGGCCTGGATTCTCGGCACCGCGTCCATCACCGCGGTCAGGTCGTTGGTCCAGACGCTGGCGGCGAGACCAAACGGCGAGTCGTTGGCGAGACGGATCGCCTCGTCGAGCGTGTCGAACGGCATCGCGACCAGCACCGGCCCGAAGATCTCCTCGCGCACCACGGTCTTGCTGTGATCGACGTCGACCAGCACGGTCGGCTTCACGAAGTAGCCCGGCAGGTCGGCCGCGCCGCCGCCTGCGAGCACGCGGGCGCCTTCGGCGCGGCCGATCTCGATGTAGCGGCACACCGACTGCTGCTGGCGCGCCGACACCAGAGGGTTGATCTGCGCGGTCGGGTCCATGCCGGCGCCGATGCTCATGCCGTTGGCCGCCGCGGCGATGCCCTCGACGATCTGGTCGAACTTGCTGCGGTGGATGTAGAGGCGCGACGCGGCGGCGCACACCTGGCCCTGGTTGAGGAAGCCGCCCATCAGCGCGCCCTGGATCGCGGTGTCGACGTCGACATCGCCGAGCATCACCATCGGGTTCTTGCCGCCCAGCTCCAGCGAGAAGCGGGTCATATTGTCGACGGCGGCGTGGCCGACGGTCTTGCCGATCTCGGTCGAGCCGGTGAACGAGATCTTGCTGACCAGCTTGTGGCTGGCCAATGCCTGGCCTGCACGGCTGCCGCGGCCGGTGACGACGTTGACCACGCCGGGCGGGATGCCGGCTTCGAGCGCCAGTTCGGCCAACCTGAGCGCCGTCAGCGGGGTTTCGGTGGAGGGTTTCAACACGATGGTGCAGCCGGCGGCCAGCGCCGGGATCAGCTTCCAGATCGCGATCATCAGCGGGAAATTCCACGGCACGATGCCGGCCACCACGCCCACCGGCTCGCGGCGGGTGAAGGCGGTGTAGCGGGTGCCGGCCGGCACCGGGATCGACACGTCCATCGTTTCGCCGGTGATCTTGGTCGCCCAGCCGGCCATGTAGCGCACATACTCGATCGCGGCGCCGACCTCGATGGCGCGCGAGATATGGATCGACTTGCCCTGGTTGAGCGTTTCGAGCTGCGCGAGCTCCTCGGCGTGCGCTTCGAGCACGTCGGCGAGCTTCAGCAGGATGCGCTCGCGGTCGGCCGGGCGCAGCCCGGACCAGACGCCGGAAGTGAACGCGCGGTGAGCGCTTTCCACTACCAGATTGACGTCGTCCTCATCGGCGTCGGCGACGCTGGCGATCACCTCGGCGCTGGCCGGGTTGCGCACCTCGATGCGTCCGCCCTGCCGTGCCGCCACCGGTCGGCCGTCGACGATCAGCCCGTGTTCCTTGTCGAGGAACGCCTGTACCGATGCGAGCACCGGCACCCATCCTGCTCTATCCATCTTGTTCTCCTTTGCTTGAACCACTGTACGGCTGGTGTTGTTGTGCGATTGCCGTCTTGCTTATGACTCAATGTACAAGCTGGTTTGGCGAGGCCTTATCCCAAATCGGCAAAGCCTTGCGATGGTGGTGACGGGCGTCACATCGACGCGGCAGAGGGAGTGCGTGTCGTGGTTCGGCGGGTAAACAGGTCTTGCCGGCCGTGGTGGTCGAGGGGCGGTCGGAATGAAGAAATCGCCCGAACCGACGGGCGGTGGCTAGCCTGTCGGACAATATATGTAATATATTAACTAAATGCCTGATCCGTCGCGCCCTGCTATAGCGTTTGGCTGTGTTCGCGACCGGATCTATTCGATTTGTCACCCAGGTCCGGGGCGAGTTTGGAGGATGGCGGAATGCTGGCCGAAGTACACCGTTTTGACGACGCTCAGGCGCATGCGGCAGCGGTGACCCGCTGGCGGCAGGTCTACGACCAGATCTCGGCGGGCAGCTTCAGCAGCTCGCTGGTCCAGCTCAGCATCGACGGCCTGCAGGTCTACCGGGAGGTGCTCAATCAGCGCGTGGTTCAGCACGGCGAGACCCCGCCGCGGATGGTGCATTTTGCCGTGCCCGTCGTGCCGCCGACCCAGTCGTCGTTGCAGGGCTGTCCGGTGGGCGCCGACGCCATCATGGCGTTGCGTGGCAAGGAGGAGTTCCTGTTCCACGTCGCCCCGAATATGGACTGGATCCAGGTGTCGATCGACTACGACGAGCTGGCGATGCTGGCGCCGCAGCTGTTCGCCAGCCTGGAGGGTAGCCGCTGGGGGCAGCCGGTGATCCGGGTGAACGCCGAGAGGCTGTGCGCTGCCCGATCTACGCTGCTCGAGACGCTGGGTCAGCTGGTGGAAAACCGGGACATGCTGAACTTCGACGGCACCCGCAAGCTGGTCAAGCACCAGTTCATCAGCCTACTGCTCGACCTGCTCAGCGACGCGGAGCCCGAGCCGCGCCGTGACATCACCCATGCCACCTACAGCGACATCGTTAAGCGTAGCCAGGCGATCGTGCTGGCAACGCCGGACGAGCCGGTCACCGTGCTCGACCTGTGCCGGCAGTTGCGCATCAGCCGCCGCACGCTGCAGAACGGTTTCCAACAGGTGGCCAACACCACCCCGGTCGACTACCTGCGTTCGATCCGCCTCAACGGGGTGAGGCGCATGCTGCTGGCGCCGCATCGAGTCGTGCCGAGCATCCGAGAAGTGGCCGGCCACTGGGGCTTTTATCACTTGGGGCATTTCTCTCGTGATTACCGGCGCCTGTTCGACGAACTGCCGTCGGAAACCCGCATGCGCAGCCTGTCCCAGTAAGCCCTCCCTCCCCCACAGAAACGGGCCGGTCTGCTATGCGATGCAGGCCGGCCCCTTGTTCAGCTCCGGGGCGCCCCGGCTAGCGCGACACCTTCCCTATTACAGCCCGAACCCGACGGCCATGGCGTCGATCAGTTCGCGCTGCAGCCTGCGCATCGGCACACCCGGTTGCTGCAACTCGATGAAGTCGCGCATCGGATCGACGACTTCGGTGCGCACGCCCGCCAGTTCCTCGATCACCGCGAGTCCGCAAAACGGCACATAGGCTTCGGAATACCCGCCCTCATGCACTATCACCAGGCGGCCTCCCGCATGCCGTGCGGCCACCTCGCGCACCAGCCCCGTCATCGCGCGGAAGGTATCGCTGTGCGCCAGCATGCGCGCCAAGGGGTCGACCGCATTGGCGTCAAAACCGCTGGCCACCACGATCAGTTCGGGACGGAAGCGTTCGAGCGCCGGCACGACGATGCGTTCCATCGCATAGAGATAGGCGTCATGCCCGCCGCCGGGCAAGAGTGGCACATTGATATTGGCGCCCTCGCCCGCCCCGGCGCCGCGGTCGTCGGCGCCGCCGTATCCGGGCGGGAAGCAGCCATCCTGGTGCAGCGACAGGGTCAGCACGTCGGGGCGGTCGTAATAGATCGCCTGCGTGCCGTTGCCGTGGTGCACGTCCCAGTCGAGCACCGCCACGCGTTCGATCCCGTGCTCGGCCTTGGCCGCTTCGATCGCGATCGGGATGTTGGCGAGAAAGCAGAAGCCCATCGCCTCGTCGGGCAGGCAGTGGTGGCCGGGCGGACGCGACAGCGCATAGGCGTTGTCGACTTCGCCGGCGAGCACCGCGTCGACGGCTGCCAGAGCAAGCCCGGCCGACAACTTGGCGATCTCGTAGCTGCCGCGCCCGATCGGTGCCTGCGGGCCGAGCTCGCCGCCGCCGGCGTCGCTGAGCGCCTTGAAGCGTTCGAGGTAGGCGGCGCCGTGCACGCGCAAGAGGTCCGCTTCGTTCGCCATCGGCGCGCTTTTCACTACCAGTTGCCGCGTCAGGCCGGAGACGTCCATCAGGCTCTTGAGGCGGCGTTTGGTTTCGGGCGACTCGGCGTGGCCGGCCGCCGCGGGTGGCTGTACCCAGCCGCCCACCGGCAGCGTCAGCGCGTGCAGGCCGGCGCTGTGCCACAGGCACTGTTCATCGAAATAGAAGGCGGTGCGTCGTGTCATCTGTCGTTCTCCTAGGTGGAAATGGGCCGAGGCGAGTCAGCGAAGGTTGGCCGAACCAAGTGCGCGGCCCTGCAAGGCGAGGATCAGCCCGAGTGAGACGGCGGCGACCACGACGGCGGTCACGAGCAGCGCGTGGAAATCACCGCCATTCGCCTCGATCAGCTGGCCGGCCAGCGCCGGGCCGATCGCTAGCCCTCCGCCAATCACCAGATTGGTGGTGCTCATCAGTCGGCCGGTGTGATCGACGCCGGCGAGCGTGGCGAGGATGAAGGGCAGTACGAAGGTCCACGCGTATTTGAAGCAGAAGGTGGCGAGCGCAAAGCGCGACGCGTCGGGCGTGCCGATCAGGAGCAGGACCGCGATGATCATCAAGCCGTAACCGCCCAGGAGCAGCCGCCCACGACCGACACGGTTGCCGATCGCCGACGCGCAGGCTGCCCCGACCACGCCGAGCAAGGTGGCGATGGCGAGGATGTTGCCCGAGGCCTGCGGCGAGATCGCCGCCTTCGCCGCGATCGCGCCGATGAAGGTCCACACCCCGCCCAGGCTGATATAGAAGGTCAGCACCGCCACGATGCCGATGGCCGCCTTGACCGCGAAGCCGGACGCGGCGAGGTTGGCCGAACCCGTAGGCGCAGGACGGCTGGCGACGGGCAGATGCCGCGCGAGCGGGCAGCTGAGCGCCATCAGCGCGGCAAGGATCAGGTAACCGACCGCGATGCCGTGGCGTTCGAACAGCGTCGGCAGAACTGCGAGGCCCAGCGCGCCCAGCGCCAGCTGTCCTATCAACCAGAAGCCGTAGACCCGGTCGGGATTGGGCGTCATCGCGGCGGCCGACAAGCACAGGATCATCAGCGAACCGCCCGCCAGCGCACTGACGAAACGCAGCACCAAGAGTGCGCCGTAGCCCGGTACCGCCGCCGAGGCAAGGTTGGCAGCGATGAACACGAGTGCAGCCACGAGCGCGGCGCGGCGCCAGTTCACCCGCGGTAGCCAGTAGTAGGCCGGCAGCGTGGCAAGGCTCATCGCGCCGAGTTCGGCCGAGAACAGGTTGCCGATCTGGACCGGCCCCAGGTGCAGCTGAGCCGCCAGTTGAGCGGCGATGGCCGGTGCCATCATCAGGACGGCGGGTACGATCGCGGCGAAGACGACGATGGCGGCCAGAGTGCCGGCGCCGGTCACCGCTTGCGGCGGCGTATCCAGCCGCGCTTCGGAGAGATTGCTCATTTGCTACTCCTTTGCAGTGTGTAGGGGGTATGCCCGGTGTGCGGGTCTGTTCGTATTCAGTAGACGTGAACGAAGCGCAGCATCGCCTGGGCGCTGTCGAAGGTGTTTTCGGATTCGACGTTCTTGGCGGCGGTGAACATCAGCTGATTCTGGCGGTCGAGCCAGTGGCCGATCTCGAAGCCGAGCTGGGTATAGCGCTGGCGCGTGTCGGACAGGTCCTGACCGTTCAGCTTCAGCGCGCCGCCCTGCGCGTAATAGAGGCGCAGCGCGCCGTAGGTGGCCGGGGTGAAGTCGTAGGAGGCGAAGGCCTGCAGCCGGTAGAGCGGCTCCTGTTTGAGCGTGCCGCCGTGGAAGTCGTCGTCGCGGCCGTAGAGCTGCGCCTCGAGCGAGCCTTCGAGCACCCAGTTCTTGCCGACGCCGCGCGTGTAGTTGAAGAGAAAGGTACCGCCCCAGCGGTTGGCGCCGGGCGAGACGTCCGGGTGCTGTGGGTCGTAGCGGCCGAGCGGCAGCGTGAGTAGCGACAACAGGCCGCCGTATTCGCGTGCCTCGGGGTGGTTGGCGAAGAACAGCGTGCCGCCGACCTGCGGGTCGCCGACGCCGGTAATGCTCTGGCTTTGTGCGCTGCCCGGCAGCCGCGCGTCGATATGCGCGGCCGGCACGATGAACTGCGGCGTGCATAGCGTGCCGCAAAGGTCGGTGAACCAGACCTGGCGGTAGGCGACCGCGTCGACGCTGAGATCGGCCGGGCCGACGTCGCCGGCCTTGCTGCGAAAACTGTCGGCGCGCGTCACCGGCAGGTAGAGCACGCCGAGCGACGTGCCGGGCGGCGCGCTGAAGAAGTCGCGCGCGTTGGTGTCGGCGGCGAACGCTCCACTACTCGCGGCGGTCAGCGCGAGCGCGGTACAGCTTAGAAAACGACTGACATCGTTCATCTTGCTAGGTCTCCTTTCGGGTGGGTCGGGTGTGGCTGGGGCCGGATTTCGCGCGCACGCTCCCCCGGCGGCGTGCCTGCGTGGGCGGGCTGCCGATCAGGACCTAGGGGTGGGGAGCGTCAGGCGGGTACCGGGGAATCAGGAAAACGGCGGCAGCTGGTGCAGTAGCTGGGCGATGCCGGCCTTGCCGTTGACGCCGAGCTTGGCGTAGATCGAGCGGATGTGATGGCGCACGGTGTTGGGCGACATGCCGAGCAGGCGGGCGATTTCCTTGTAGGTCTTGCCATCACCGAACAGCCGTGCGACGTCGCCCTCGCGCGCCGAGAGCTGCTCCATCGCGCAGCGATAGCGTGCGGTCAACAGATACAGGTCGTTGACCCGGCGTGCCTCGATGCTGAGGCGCCCGCCGTCGTAACCCTGCGGCCTGACCTTGGCTGGCAGTTGAGGACCGGCCCAGTCGGGCCACTCGGTCAGCAGTAGGTCGACAAAGCCCGCCTCGGCGCTATGCAGGATGCCGACCTGGTCGCACACGGCCATCGCGAGACGCGGTTCGGCCAAAGTATTGCGCAGCGCCTGCAGGGTACGGATCTGGTTCACCGATACCGCCGAAGCCAGGTGCGGCATCAGACAGGCCAAGAGTTCGCGGTCGGCGTCGTTAAAGCGCGCATCGCCCGGCGCGCGATAGAGCGCGAGGTGGTCGCTCAACTGGGTGACGGGGTCGACATGGATCACGCACAAGAGCTCGCCGATGCCGTGCCGTTCGCCGAGCCAGGCGAGGCCGGCCGGCGCGTCGGCGTCGCGCATGTCGACGATGACGGCGGTACCGGGCTCGGCGTGTACCCTGGCGACGGTCACGTCCTCGTGGCGGATTGCCTTCCAGTCGTCGATATAGGCGTCGGGCAAGCCGAACAGGAAGGAGCTGTGCTCGTGTGGGCCGTCCTCGGCCTGCGCCGCGCGGCCCCACCAGGCCTTGCCGAACGGCAACAGCGGTCGCAAGCATTCGAGCACGGTCTGGTGAAAGCGCTCGAGCGATTCCTCGCGCGCCAGGCGATAGATTTCGAGCAAGGCCGCGCTGAACTGCGCGAGGCTGGCGCTGGCTGTACCGCTGCACTGATCGGACATCCGTCTCTCCTTTGCATCACCGCGAACGCATCATGGCGTCCGTCTCTGTCTTGTTTGCAAGGGTGTTGGCCACCGAGCCATCTGCCCGGGCAAGCCTAGCCCCATGACTGCAGTGTGTTCGCCCCGACCGGGGTTTGGCTATCCTGCAGATGCGGGATGGTTAGCAGTTTGGCAGGGGGCCGCGACAACGCAAAAAGGGGCTGCCGAAGCAGCCCCTTTGCAAGGTGGTGACAAGCGTTAAACCCGGACGATCCGAACGGACGCCTGAACGGGTGTCCGCTAGCGCGTCATTCCACCAGCGTCGCCAGGCACTGGTCGAGCAGACGGTTGTGCAGCTCGATTTCTGCGCTGGTGATCGCCGGGCAAACCAGCACCATATTGTGGAACGGCGTCAGCAGCACGCCGCGGTTGAGCATGAACAGGTGCAGGTACGCTTCGAGCAGGCCGTTTCGCGCACGGTGCGCCTCGCCGCCGTTGCGCGGCGTGCGCGGCATGAACAGGTATTCACAACGCGCGCCGACCCGGGTCACGTGCCACGGCAGCCGGTGCTTGTCGATCAAGGCTCGCACGCCCTGCTCCAGCCGTTCGGCCAGGGACACCATGTGCGCGTAGTTCTTCTCTGTCATCACCTCGCTGAAAGTCGCGCGCATCGCCGCCAGTTGCAGCGCGCTGCCGGCCAAGGTGCCGCCGAAGCCGTAATGGTTGATCGGCTCGCCCGGCGTGAAGTGCGGCCGCACCCGCCAGATCCGCTCGGCCATCGCCGCGCTGACACCCCACACCGCTGCCGGGATGCCGCCGGCGATGCACTTGCCGAGCACGAAGAAGTCCGGCTCGAGGCCGTGCGCGGCGGTATAACCGCCCGGCCCGGTCGAGATGCTGTGGGTCTCGTCGATGATCAGCGGCACGTCGTAGCGGCGGGTCAGCTCGCGTAGCGCCGCATGGTAGCCCGGTGCCGGCGGCACCATGCCGATATTGGTCATGATCGGCTCGGTCAGCACGCAGGCGACGTCGCCGGCAGCCAGCGCCTGCTCCAGAGCGGCGATGTCGTTGAATTCGACCAGCCGGGTGGTCTCGTCGTGGTTCAGCCCGTTCGGGTGCACGCCGTCGCGCGGCACCATCCTGCCCTCTTCGTCGAGCTCGACCTGGGTCTCGTCGACGCTGCCGTGATAGTTGCCGTGGGTGGTGACCACCTTACGGCGGCCGGTGATCATCCGGCACAGCCGGATCACGAAGCGGTTGGCGTCGGTGGCCGAGGTGGTGACCTGCCAGTACGGCAGGCCGAAACGCCGGGCCAGCTCCCGCCCCACCCACAGGCTGTCCTCGGTCGGCAGCATCAGCGTAGCGCCCTGCTCGAGCTGGCACGAGATCGCCGCGGTGACAGCCGGCTGCGCGTGGCCGAACATCGCGCCGGTGTCGCCGAGCGCGAAGTCGACGTAGCGGTGGCCGTCGACATCGGTCAGCGTCGCGCCGCTGGCCGATTGCACATAGAGCGGGTACTTGCCCGGCCACTGCTGCATCCAGTGCAGCGGTGCACCGTACAGCCAGTGGCGCAGCCCCTCGCGGTAGCGCTGGCCGGACACCGGGTGGCTGTCCACGAAGCGGCTCATCTCCGCATCGAGCTGGCGGGCGACCCGGTTAAGATCGACTCCTAGCGTCATGGCGCTCTCCTTTCAGTCGTACCGGGTCAGGTTGAGCGGCTTGGCGTAGGCGCCCACCGGGAAGTTGGCCAAGGTGCTGAAGTCGTTGCCGCGGTAGCCGACGATCTTGCCGTCGGTCTTGTTGCGCTGCAGGTCGACCATCACCACGCCCAGCGTCGGGATGATCTTTTCGCGCCACACGAACAGGTAGAGCGACTCGTCGATCTTGTAGTAGTGGCAGCGATCGGTGTCGGCCAGGCCCTGCTCGGCGCCCTTCAGGCATTGCCAGCTGTAGAACTTGTCGTTGAGATAAACGTGCTCGTACTCTTCGGTGGCGCTGTAGGTGTACTGGATGCGCTGGCCGACCAGCTCGCGGGTCACCTCGTGGCGCGGCATGTCGGCGCTGACCGGGGCATCGATCGCGCCGTGCACGAAGCTAGCGGTCACCGCGGTCAGCTCGTCGCCGGCCAGCACCCGGCCGAACATGTCGCGGCGCGCCTCGGCCTCGGTCGGCAGTTCGCCGTAGACGGCGGTGAAGATGCCGCGGTTCAGGTCGAGCACCAGGCTGACGCTGCTCGCCCGTTCTTGCTGCGGGAGGTAGTCGACGAAGTAGATGCCGTCGCGCAGCGAGCTGGCGCGGTAGCGGTCGCGTCCTTCCTGGTCGTCACCCGTTGCGATGCGGGTCGACCAGGCCAGTTCTTCGGCGGTCGCGAAGCACAGCGTGGTCAGCCGGCCGTCGTCGGCGTGAAGCGTCAGCGTCTTGCCGGTCAGCTCCGTGCTGGTCGGCAGCGTGTTGTTGTCCGGGGCAAAGCCTTCGGCCAACTCGCCGACCTGAATCCATAGTGTCTGTTCGCTCATCGTCTTCTCCTTCACTTTGGTTGTGCAACGTTAGCTGAAGTCTAGGGAGCGGCGACGCGGGGCGGTATCCGCCGGAAGGATGACAAGGTGCGGACGAAAAAAGCCCGCGGCTGGCCGCGGGCGTCGAGAGGGTCGAACGGTGCTTCAGGCGGCGCGCATTTCCAGTTTGGCCGGGCGCTGTACGCGGTGGAAGTGGCGATCGAAGTACACCAGGCTGTCGCCGTGCTCCTGCACGCCGATCTCGTCCAGCTCGATCAGGAAGATCGAGTGGGTGCCGACTTCCTCGATGCGCTGGATACGGCCCTGCAGGCTGGCCAGGCTGCCCTTGAGCACCGGTACGCCGACGTCGCCCTCGTCCCAGATGTCCCAGGCAAAGCGTTCTTCCATCGACGAGCCGGTCATGCCGGCGAAATGCTTGGCCAGCTCTTCCTGCTCGCCGGACAGCACGTTGATGCACAGCTTGCCGTTGCGCTTGAACACCTCGTTCATCGCGCTGTTGCGGTTGATGCAGGCGAGCAAGGTCGGCGGGTTATCGGTGACCGAGCACACCGCGGTGGCGGTGATGCCGCAGCGGCCGCCTTCGCCGTCGGTTGTCAGGATGTTGACCGCCGCGGAAAACAGCGCCATCGCGTTGCGGAAGGTCTGACGGGTGGGGTCCAGGGGTGTCGCCATGATAGGTCTCCTGCGGTTGTCGGGTGCTACTGGCGGATGCGGTCGAGCGCGTTGATGTCGGTCGGGTTGGTCAGATGGTCGACCGTCCAGCCGTTCTCGTCGTAGTCGGCCAGGCACTGGTCGACCATGCCGATCATGCGCGCCATATTGCCGCTGCCCTGCGCGTGCCGCAGACACTGCAGACGGATCTCGTCCTGATTGCCGGCGTAGTTGATCTCGTACAGCTCGTGGCGGCCGCCGAACTCGCTGCCGATCGCGTCCCACAGCAGCTTCAGGATCTTGATCCGCTCCTTGTAGTCCATGCCGTTCGAGCCGCGCACGTACTGTTTCAGGTACTTGTCGATCGCCGGGTTCTGGAAGTCGCGCACGCCGGATGGCAGGTAGATCAGGCCGCTGGCGACCACCTGCTCGATGATCTTCTTGATTTCCGGGTAGGCCTGCGGGGTCAGCACGCGGTAGGCCTGCTGCGCCTCGGTGCTCGGCAGCCAGGCGCCGTTCTTCCACTCGGTGGCGTTACCGTGCATTGCATCAGTCAACGACCAGAACAAGTTGCGCCAGGCCGTCACTTCTCCGACTGCAGCCGACACGCCGCGAAAATCCAGCGAGCCGGTGCTCTGCAGCGCCTTCACCAGCAAGCCGGTGATGAAGTCGAGCTTCACCGCCAGGCGGGTGCAGCCCTGCATCGGGAACAGTCGGCCGAAACCGCCCTGCGGGAACCACTGGCGGCAGCGCTCGAAGTCGCGATAGATCAGCACGTTCTCCCACGGGATGAACACGTTATCCATCACCAGAATCGCGTCGTTCTCGTCGAAGCGGCTGGAGAGCGGATAGTCGAACGGGGAGCCGGCCACACCGGCGGCCAGTTCGTACGACGGCCGGCAGATCAGCTTCATGCCCTTGGTGTTCATCGGCGCGATGAACATCAGCGCGAAATCGGTGTTGTCGCCCAATACCTGCGCCGAACCCTGGCCGACGAAGTTGTAGTGGGTCAGCGCCGAATTGGTCGCGACCACCTTGGCGCCGCTGACGTAGATGCCTTCGTCGGTCTCCTTGTCGACCGAGATGTACACGTCGCGCACCTGGTCGACCGGCTTGTCGCGGTCGATCGGCGGGTTGACGATCGCGTGGTTCAGGTACAGGCAGGACTCCTGGATGCGCTTGTACCAGTCGCGGGCGTTCTGCTCGAACTTGCCGTAGAACTCGGGGTTGGAGCCAAGGGCCGTGCCGAACGCGGCCTTGTAGTCGGGGGTGCGGCCCATCCAGCCGTAGGTCAGACGCGACCAGGCGGCGATCGCATCGCGCTGCTGGCGCAGGTCGTCTGCACTTTTCGCGGCGCGGAAGAATTTGTGCGTGTAGCCGCCGTTGCCGGTGTCGGTGTCCCAGCACAGCTCATCCTTGGTGGCCGGGTCGTGCAGCGCGTCGTAGAGCTTGGCGATCGACGCGGCGGCGTTGCGGAAGGCCGGGTGGGTGGTGACGTCCTTGACGCGGTCGCCGTAGATGTAGATCTCGCGGTCGTCGCGCAGGCTCTGCAGGTATTCGGCGCCGGTAAACGGGCGCTTGCTGTCCGAACGGAAGTCTTCCGGTTTCACGCTGTTCTCCTCAGGTTTCTCGCTGCTTTGGTTTTGTCTCGTTCGTCAGGTCGGGATGAGTCCGCCTTGACCACGGTCAAATTTAAGCAGGCCGGCTGGGGTGATTGAATAGACTTTAGGTGGAATGAATTGTACTTTTCGTGGCAATGCTGCGATGGGGTTTGCCGGATAAGTCCCAGCGAAACAGGCTTTCTGTAGAAAGTGCAGGACTTTCCGTGGATAGTGCTGCCGCCGTTTACGCGTCGGCGGCCGCGACGTCCTGGCTGTTTTCCCGGTACAGGCTCGGCGTCTTACCGACGTAGCGCACGAAGAAGCGCGAGAAGTATGCCGGGTCCTTGAAGCCGAGATGGTAGGCGATCTCGTTGACCGACACGGCCGAGAACACCAGCAGCCGCTTGGCCTCCTGGATCAGCCTGTCGTGCACCAGCCGTTTCGACGAGAAGTCGGCCATGCGCCGGCAGATGTCGTTGAGGCGCGCCTCGGTCACGCCGATCTCGTCGGCGTAGCGCCACAGCGCCCAGTGCTCGCGGTAATGGCTTTCGATCAGCGCGTTGAAGCGGTGGTAGATCTGCAGGTCTTCGCGGCGGAAGTGCCGGTGCTCCTCGGCGTGGCTGGACAGGCGCAGGATGGACACCAGCAAGAGCTGGGTCAGCGCGCGCAGCGCCGCGTCCCTGCCCTTGCCGGTGCCGGCGAATTCCTCGCCCAGCAGCCGGATCAAGAGCTGCAGCCGTTCGGCCTCGCCGGCCAGCTCCGCCGGCAGCTTGCCCAGCTCGACGCAGAATGGATTCATCAGCCGCGATTCGGCCAGGTTCTTCGGCATCGTGTCGAGCAAGCCCCACACCAGCTCCTGGCGCAGCGTCAGCACGTGACCCTCGGTGTCCGACTCGGTGATGAAGGCGTGCGGCACCGTCGGCGGGGTCAGGAAGAATAGCGGGGCCTGGGCCAGGTACTGCTGCTCCTCGAGATAGAGGCGGATCTGGCCGGTCTCCAGATAGTGCAGCTGGAAAAAGCGATCGTGCCGGTGCACCGGCATATTGCGGCCGAAGAACTCGGCGAGCTTGCCGAACGCCTCGTAGTGGACCTGCGCCTCTTCGTAGCGCTGGTCGTAGACCTTGCCGATGTCGATGTTCGGGATCGGGGTGCGCGGCTGTTGGCTCATGGAGGGCTCCCGTTTCGGTTGGCGCCGGCCAGCATCGCGACGAGCCCTGCCTCGGCGCAGGCGATATCGTCCGCCTCCGAGGCGCCCGACACGCCGATGCCGCCGACGCGTTGTCCCTGATCGATGACTGCTAGGCCGCCGCCGAAGCCGGCGAAGCGCGGCCGCGACAAGAGGCCCAGTCGCAACGCTTCGGGCTTGTCGGCGAGCGCCGCCTGCCAGTCTGCGGTGGCGCGGCCGAAGCTGACCGCGGTATACACCTTGTCGATCGCGATGTCGACCGAATGCAGCGGCGCCCCGTCGCAGCGCAAGAAGGCCAGCAGCGTGCCGGCGGCATCGACGACCGCGACGTTGACGGCGAGACGGCGTTCCTGGGCATGGCGGATGGCGGCGCTGACACCGGCGAGCGCGGCTTCCGTCGTCAGGGTGGGCACGGGGCGGGTGAGCGTGAAGCGGGACATCGGGGGACTCCGTTCATAGTCGTCTAGGGCGCGACGCCTCTTCATAGGGGATCTCGAAAAACCTGCTGCGCAGCGCGGATGCTTCGTTGGGCGGTGCTCGAAATCCTCATGGACATTAAGTCCACTCCGGTTTCTGCGCTCCGTCCGCCTCGCCTGCGCGCCGCTCGCGACGGCTTTTCGAGATCCCCTTCTGCCTTGCTGTTGCTGTCTGGCCACGCCCGGCGGCCAAAACACCGAATCGTACCCGTCACCATCGTGGCCGAAACGACGGAGCCGCTGTCTGGCAAAGTCAGTCGCCACGGGTATTTGGCCGGGCTGACCACCCTCGCTTCCATGGCGGCCGACACTTCTACAGGTAGGCATGATGCGCGGCACATCTGCCATGAAAAGTACCAGTCGTTTACCGGAAAGTGCCCCGACCTATTGTCATTATCGTGTTTACCGGCATGGAGCCGTGAGTGGGACTGAGACAAGACGGTTGACGTCGCCCGATAAAGTTAACATATTAAATAAAAAGCTCAAGCCCATCGCGAAAGTACCGGGCTTGCCGCACAGACCGCGCCGCATCCGCAGGGCGAATAAAAGAGGAACCGACATGAAGCAAGGCAGGATAGTGATCGACCATCTTGCAAGCCCGGTCACGGCATTGCCGGACGGCGGCCTGCAGCTGGACAACGGCAACCCGGTGCTGGACGCGCCGCAGTGGCTCGCACCGGTGACCGGCACCATCTACGGTGTGGCGCTGAACCACCGCGAGTTGCTCGACTCGCTGGAGGCGGCCTTCCACGATGCGCCGTACAAGACCCCGCCGAAGACCCCGGTGCTGTTCATCAAGACCCGCAACACCCAGATCGGCCACGGCGCTCCGATCCCGTTTCCGAACGGCGTCGAGCGCATCCAGCCGGGTGGCGCGCTGGGCGTGGTGATCGGCAAGCAGGCGCGCAAGGTCGATGAGGCCGAGGCGCTCGACTATGTCGCCGGCTACACGGTGGTGAACGAGGTCAGCCTGCCGGAGGACAGCTTCTACCGCCCGGCGGTGAAGGCCAAGTGTCGCGACGGTTTCTGCCCGATCGGCCCGCTGGTGGTCGACGCGGCCGACATTGCCGACCCGGATGACCTGACGATCCGCACCTATGTGAACGGCGAGCGGGTCGAAACCAGCCATACCGCCGACCTGGTGCGCGGCGTGCCGGCGCTGATCGCGCAGCTTAGCCAGTTCATGACGCTGGAGCCGGGTGACCTGCTGATCACCGGCACGCCGCTGCGCCGCGTCGACCTGAAAGCGGGCGACGTCGTTGCTATAGAGATCGACGGCATCGGCCGCCTGGAAAACCCCGTCATCGCCGAAGAGACCGTGAAAGAAGAGGCCCAGCCATGAAACACGCCCGCATCCGCTACCAGGGCCAGACCCATAACGTGACGGTGAACGACGACCATTCGGTTGCCCTGCCCGACGGCACGCAGTTGGCCGAAAGCGCGGTCGAATGGCTGCCGCCGGCGCAGGGCACCGTGTTCGCGCTCGGTCTCAACTACGCCGACCACGCCGCCGAACTCGCGTTCAAGGCGCCGACCGAGCCGCTGGTCTTCCTGAAGTCGCCGTCCACCCTGACCGGCCACCGCCAGGTGTCGGTGCGGCCGGACAACGTCGACTACATGCACTACGAGTGCGAGCTGGTGGTGCTGATCGGCAAGACCGCCAAGAACGTCAAGCGCGAAGACGCGATGGACTATGTCGCCGGCTACAGCGTCTGCAACGACTACGCGGTGCGCGACTTCCTCGAGAACTACTACCGACCGAATCTGCGCGTGAAGAACCGCGACACGCTGACGCCGATCGGGCCGTGGTGGATCGACAAGGCCGACGTGCCCGACCCGGCGAACCTGACCCTGCGCACCTATGTGAACGGCGAGCTGCGCCAGCAGGGCAATACCCGCGACATGGTGTTCGACATCCCCTTCCTGATCGAATACCTCAGCGGCTTCATGACGCTGTCGCCGGGTGACATGATCGCCACCGGCACGCCGGAGGGCCTGTCCGACGTGGTGCCGGGCGACGAGGTGATCGTCGAGGTCGAAGGCGTCGGCCGCCTCGCCAACCGCATCGTCAGCCAAGCCGATTACGAACGCCAGCTGGCCTAACCCCATTCAGGCCGGCGGGGCTGCCCTTTCGGCCAACCTAGCTAGGAGCAGTAAATGATCAAGCACTGGATCAACGGCCGCGAGGTCGAAAGCGCGGAAACCTTCCAGGACTTCAACCCGGCCACCGGCGAGCTGATTACCGAAGTGGCGTCGGGCGGCGAGGCGGAAATCAACGCCGCCGTCGCCGCCGCGAAGGAAGCGTTCCCAAAGTGGGCCAACACCCCGGCCAAGGAGCGCGCGCGCCTGATGCGCAAGCTCGGCGAGCTGATCGATGCGAACGTGCCGAAGCTGGCCGAACTGGAAACGCTCGACACCGGCCTGCCAATTCACCAGACCAAGAACGTGCTGATCCCGCGCGCCTCGCACAACTTCGATTTCTTCGCCGAGGTGTGCACCCGCATGGACGGCCACACCTACCCGGTCGACGACCAGATGCTCAACTACACGCTGTACCAGCCGGTCGGCGTATGCGGCCTGGTGTCGCCGTGGAACGTGCCGTTCATGACCGCCACCTGGAAGACCGCGCCTTGCCTGGCTCTGGGCAACACCGCGGTACTGAAGATGTCCGAGCTGTCGCCGCTGACCGCCAACGAGCTCGGTCGGCTGGCGCTGGAAGCCGGCCTCCCGCCGGGCGTGCTGAACGTGGTGCAGGGCTACGGCGCCACCGCCGGTGACGCGCTGGTTCGCCATCCTGACGTGCGCGCGGTGTCGTTCACCGGCGGCACCGCTACCGGCCGCAAGATCATGCAGAACGCCGGGCTGAAGAAGTTCTCGATGGAGCTCGGCGGCAAGTCGCCGGTGCTGATCTTCGACGATGCCGACCTCCGTCGCGCGCTCGACGCCGCGCTGTTCACCATCTTCTCGCTCAATGGCGAGCGCTGCACCGCAGGCAGCCGCATCTTCATCCAGGAAAGCGTCTACGACCAGTTCGTCGAGGAATTCGCCGCCCGCGCCGGCCGCCTGATCGTCGGCGACCCACAGGACCCGAACACCCAGGTCGGCTCGATGATCACCAAGGCGCACTACGACAAGGTCACCGGCTACATCAAGATCGGCATCGAGGAAGGCGCCAAGCTTGTCGCCGGCGGCCTGGAGCGCCCGGACGTGCCGGCGCATCTTGCCAAAGGCAACTTCATCCGCCCGACCGTGTTCGCCGACGTCGACAACCGGATGCGCATCGCGCAGGAAGAGATTTTCGGCCCGGTGGTGTGCCTGATGAAGTTCAAGGACGAGGCCGAGGCGCTGCGTCTGGCGAACGACGTCGAGTATGGCCTGGCGTCGTACATCTGGACGCAGGACATCGGCAAGGCACATCGCCTCGCCCGCGGCATCGAGGCCGGCATGGTGTTCATCAACAGCCAGAACGTGCGCGACCTGCGCCAGCCGTTCGGCGGCGTGAAGGCGTCCGGCACCGGCCGCGAGGGCGGCGCGTACAGCTTCGAGGTGTTCGCCGAGGTCAAGAACGTCTGCATCTCGATGGGCAGCCACCACATCCCGCGCTGGGGCGTGTAAGAGCCTGTTCAGAATCTGTCGCGAGCGGCCCTCAGCGGGGTGAAGAGCAGCACAGAAACCGGAATGGACGTGGTGTCCATGAGGATTTCGAGCAGCGCATGAGCCCCGATCAGGGCCGCGCAGCAAGATTATGAACAGGCTCTAAGAACGGGCCCGCCCCGACATCTGCCCGGGGCGGAGAAATCAAGAAACCTGAGGAGAAACCCATGGGCAAACTCGCCCTGGCGGCCAAGATCACCCACGTCCCGTCGATGTATTTGTCGGAGCTGCCCGGCCCGAACCACGGTTGCCGCGAGGCGGCGATCGACGGCCACAAGGCCATCGGCCAGCGCTGCCGCGACCTCGGCGTCGACACCATCGTGGTGTTCGACACGCACTGGCTGGTCAACAGCGCCTACCACATCAACTGTGGCGAGAAGTTTGAAGGCGTCTACACCAGTAACGAGCTGCCGCACTTCATCCGCGACATGACGTTCTCGTACGACGGCAACCCGCTGCTCGGCGAGCTGATCGCGAAGAAAGCCGTCGAGCGCGGCGTGCGCGCGCAGGCGCACAACATCCCGAGCCTGGAGCTGGAATACGGCACGCTGGTGCCGATGCGCTACATGAACGGCGACCAGCACTTCAAGGTGGTGTCGGTCGCCGGCTGGTGCAATGCCCACTCGCTCGAAGACAGCAAGACCTTCGGCGAGGCGGTGCGCGCCGCGATCGACGCGTACGACGGCACCGTCGCGGTGTTCGCCAGCGGCTCGCTGTCGCACTACTTCATCCCCGACCGCCGCGCGGTGAAAGGCATGAACTCGTACTCGCGCGAGTTCGACCGCCAGGTCGACCTCCGGGTCGTCGAGCTGTGGAAGCAGGGCCGCTTCAAGGAGTTCTGCGCGATGCTGCCCGAGTACGCCGAGTACTGCTACGGCGAGGGCAAGATGCACGACACCGCGATGCTGCTCGGCCTCTTGGGCTGGGACGGCTACGACAAGCCGGTGGAGGTGATCACCGAGCTGTTCCCGAGCTCCGGCACCGGCCAGATCAACGCAATCTTTCCCATTTAATTTGGCCCCGCTTAGGAGCGCACCATGCCGCACTTCATCGTCGAATGCACCGACAACATCAAGGGTTCGGCCAACCTTCCCGGCCTGTTCGAACAGGTACACGAGTATCTGGCCGGCACCGGCCTGTTCCCTATCGGCGGCATCCGCAGCCGCGCCCTGTGGCTCGACACCTACCGGATGGCCGACGGCGAGGAGGATTACGCCTTCGTGCACATGACGCTGAAGATCGGCGCCGGCCGTTCGCTCGAAGACCGCAAGCGGGTCGGCGACGAGCTGTTCAAGCTGATCAAGGCGCACTTCGCGCCGCTGTTCGAGCTAGGGTATCTCGCGCTGTCGTTCGAGTTGGCCGAACTGCATCCCGAGCTCAACTACAAGCACAACAACGTGCACCAGCGCTTCAAGTAGGCGGCAGATGGCGCCCCCTTTCCCGAGATTCCGTCCGCAAAGAGACCGATGAAACTTCAATACCCCACCCTGCTGCAGACCCAGGCCTATATCGGCGGCGTCTGGGACAGCGGCGAGCAGCACATCACCTTCGCCGTCACCGACCCGGCCAGCGGCGAGACGCTGGCCGAGGTGGCCGACCTGTCCGCCGCCGACACCGAGCGCGCGATTGCCGCGGCCGAGGCGGCGCAGCCCGCCTGGCGCGCGCAGCCGGCCAAGGCGCGCGCGCAGGTGCTGCGCCGCTGGTACGAGCTGATCATGCAGCACCAGGACGACCTGGCTCTGATCCTGAGCCGCGAACAGGGCAAGCCGCTGGCTGAGAGCCGCGGCGAGATCGCCTACGGCGCGAGCTTCATCGAGTGGTTTGCCGAAGAGGCCAAGCGCGCGTACGGCGACGTGATCCCGAGCCCGGCCGCCGACAAGCGGCTGGTGACGATCAAGCAGCCGATCGGCGTGGTCGCGGCGATCACGCCGTGGAACTTCCCGAACGCGATGATCACCCGCAAGGTCGGCCCGGCGTTGGCCGCCGGCTGCACCGTCGTCGTCAAACCGGCCGCCGAGACGCCGCTGTCGGCGCTGGCGCTGGCCGAGTTGGCCGAACGCGCCGGCGTGCCGGCCGGGGTGCTCAACGTGGTGACCGGCACCCGCGCCGCCGAGATCGGCGCGGCGCTGACCGCCAGCCCGGTGGTGCGCAAGCTCAGCTTCACCGGCTCGACCCGCATCGGCAAGCTCTTGATGGAACAGTGCGCCGGCACGGTGAAGAAGCTCGGGCTGGAGCTGGGCGGCAACGCGCCGTTCATCGTGTTCGACGACGCCGACCTCGACGCCGCGGTACAGGGCGCGCTGGCGTCCAAGTTCCGCAACACCGGCCAGACCTGCGTCTGCGCCAACCGCCTGCTGGTTCAGGACGGCGTCTACGACGCGTTTGCCGCCAAGTTGGCCGAAGCGGTGCGCCAGCTGGAAGTCGGCCCGGCCGTCGCCGGCGATGTGCAGCAGGGCCCGCTGATCAATGCGCGCGCGGTCGCCAAGGTGGCCGAGCACGTCGACGACGCGCTGTCCAAGGGGGCCCGTATCGTCACCGGCGGCAAGCCGCACGAGCTCGGCGGCAACTTCTTCGAGCCGACCGTGCTCGCCGACGTCGACGACACCATGCTGGTCGCGCGCGAGGAAACCTTCGGCCCGCTCGCGCCGCTATTCCGTTTTAAAACCGAGCAAGACGCGATCCGCCTCGCCAACGCCACCGAGTTCGGCCTCGCCGCGTATTTCTACAGTCGCGATATCGGCCGGATCTGGCGCGTCGCCGAGGCGATCGAGGCCGGCATGGTCGGCATCAACGAAGGAATCATCTCGACCGAGGTCGCCCCGTTCGGCGGCATCAAGGAGTCGGGCCTGGGCCGCGAGGGCTCGAAGTACGGCCTCGAGGACTTCATGGAAATCAAATATTTGTGCTTCGGCGGCCTGAACGCCTGAGGAGACCCGCATGCTGAGTCAAGACATCATCGAGCAGACCGCCCGCCGGCTGCACCAGGCCGAAAAGGCGCGCGAGCAGATCCGCCAGATCTCGCTCGACTACCCGGACATCACCATCGAAGACGCGTACAAAATCCAGCGCACCTGGGTCGACATGAAGTTGGCCGAAGGCCGCACCGTGAAGGGCCACAAGATCGGCCTGACCTCGCGCGCGATGCAGATGTCGTCGCAGATCGACGAGCCGGATTACGGCACGTTGCTCGACGACATGTTCTTCAACGACGGCTCGGACATCCCGGCCGGCCGCTTCATCGTGCCGCGTGTCGAGGTCGAGCTGGCGTTCATCCTCGGCAAGCCGTTGCGCGGCCCGAACGTGACGCTGTTCGACGTCTACAACGCCACCGAATACGTGATCCCGGCGCTCGAGATCATCGACGCGCGCAGCCAGTCGATCGACCCGGAGAGCAAGCGGCCGCGCAAGGTGTTCGACACCATTTCCGACAACGCCGCCAACGCCGGCGTGGTGATGGGCGGCCGTCCGGTGAAGCCGTCCGAGCTGGACCTGCGCTGGGTGTCCGCGCTGATGTACCGCAACGGCGTGATCGAGGAATCCGGCGTCGCCGCCGCGGTGCTCAACCATCCGGCCAACGGCGTCGCGTGGCTCGCCAACAAGCTGGCGCCGTTCGACGTCCGCTTGCAGCCGGGCCAGGTGATCCTCGGCGGCTCGTTCACCCGCCCGGTGCCGGCGCGCGCCGGCGACACCTTCCACGTCGACTACGGCCCGCTCGGCGCGATCAGCTGCCGCTTCGTCTGAGGAGAACCCATGCAAGTCCCCCTGAATACCTTCAAAGCCGCGCTGAAAAACGGCGAGGTGCAGATCGGCCTGTGGCTGGGCCTGGCTGACCCGTACAGCGCCGAGCTGTTGGCCGGCGCCGGCTTCGACTGGCTGTTGATCGACGGAGAGCACGCGCCGAACGATCTGCGCACCATCCTCGGCCAGCTGCAGGCGCTGGCACCCTACCCCTCGCACGCCATCGTGCGGCCGGCCTGGAACGACCCGGTGCTGATCAAGCAGCTGCTCGACATCGGCGCGCAGACCTTGCTGCTGCCGATGGTGCAGAGCGCGGAAGAAACCGCGCAGGCGGTGGCGTCGACCCGCTACCCGACCCGCGGCATCCGCGGAGTCGGCAGCGCCTTGGCGCGCGCCTCGCGCTGGAACCGCATCCCCGGTTATCTGAAGGAGGCGGAAGAGCAGCTGTGCGTGTTGGTGCAGATCGAGACGCAAGCAGGCCTCGACAATCTCGACGCGATCGCGGCGACCGAGGGCGTCGACGGCATCTTCATCGGTCCGGCCGACCTGTCGGCCGACCTCGGCTACCTGGGCCAGCCCGGTCATCCGGAGGTGCAGGCCGCGATCGAGGACGCGATCGTGCGCATCCGCCGCCACGGCAAGGCGGCCGGCATCCTCAGCGCCGACGAGAAGCTGGCTCGCCGCTATATCGAGCTGGGCGCGCAGTTCGTCGCGGTCGGCGTCGACACCACCCTGCTCGCCCGCACCGCCGAGGCGTTGGCCGGCCGCTTCAAGGGCGGCACGGCGGCCGAGGTCAAGGACGGCGTGTACTGAGGTGTATTGAACTGGGGCCGGCTTGCCTGGGGCAGCCGGCCGGTTTTTTAGCCTGTAGTTAACATCTTAATAAAAACGCCATGAGCTGACGCAGCAGACGCCACGCCGCCGCCACACCGATAAAACCAGGCGGCGCGACACCCACCACCCACGCTCTACAGAGGAGAAACCATGAGCATGGAAAAAATGGCCCGCGCGGGCTACCGGGACGCCGTGCCCGACCACGACCCGCTTGCCGTCCAGCGCCGGCTCGAGCAGGCGGTGGTGAAGAAAATCTCCCGCCGCCTGATCGGCTTTCTGTTCGTGCTGTTCGTCTTTTCCTTCCTCGACCGGATCAATATCGGCTTCGCCGGCCTGACGATGGGCAAGAGCATGGGGCTGACCGCCACCGAGTTCGGCTTCGCCACCACCGTGTTCTACATCGCCTACGTGCTGTGCGGCGTGCCGAGCAACATCATGCTCGGCAAGGTCGGTGCGCGGCGCTGGATGGCCGCCATCATGATCGCGTGGGGCATCGCGTCGACCGCCACGATGTTCGCGCACGACGCGCACTCGCTGTACCTGCTGCGCGTGCTGGTCGGCATCACCGAGGCGGGCTTCCTGCCGGGCATGCTGCTGTATCTGACCTACTGGTTTCCGGCCGTGTACCGCGCCCGCGCCAACGCGCTGTTTATGATCGCGATGCCGGCCACCACGGCGTTCGGTTCGGTGTTGTCGGGTTACATTCTGGGGCTGGACGGGCTGCATGGCCTCGCCGGCTGGCAGTGGCTGTTCCTGCTCGAGGGGGCGCCGTCGGTGGTGCTGGGGCTGGCGGTGTGGTGCTACCTCGACGACGGCCCGGCCAAGGCCAAGTGGCTGAGCACAGAAGAGAAAGCCTGCCTCGACAAGATGCTGGATGCAGAACAAGGGGCCGACGCGAAGGCCGCCGATTCGGCCAACGTCTGGCGCGAGCTGTTCTCGCCCGGCGTGATCAAGTTCGCGCTCGGTTACTTCTTCCTCGTCAACACGCTCGGCATGGTCAATACCTGGGCGCCGCAGATCGTGAAGAGCTTCAACGCCGGCAGCAGCAACGCCACCATCGGCCTGCTCACCGCGATTCCACAGCTGTGCACGATCACCGGGATGATCGTCTGGGGTGCCCGCTCGGACCGCCGCCAGGAGCGCAAGTGGCATATCGTGTGGCCGATGCTATTCGCGGCCGCCGGCTGGCTGACCACCGCGCTCGCCGCCGACCCCATCGTGCGCCTCGCCGGCCTGTGCATGGCGTCGACCGGGGCGTTCACCGCGATGGCGATTTTCTGGACCGCGCCGGACAGCGTGCTATCGCTGAGCGCCCGCGCGGTCGGCATCGCGGTGATCAACGCCGCCGGCAACGTCGGCGGCGCGCTCAACGCGGTGTTGATCGGCTACCTGCACGATCTCACGCAGAGCTTCACCTCGGGACTCCTCTACGCGGTCGCCGTGCTGGTACTCGGCGCCCTGGTCGTGATGACGCTGCCTATCGGCCAGTCCACACGCCGCTGACCATGACCCGACTCTAGCCTGTTCATAATCTTGCTGCGCGGCCCTGATCGGGGCTCAGGCGCTCGGCGTGCGAATCTATTGATTCGCTCAGCGATCAGAAATCCTCATGGACTTCAATGTCCATTCCGGTTTCTGCGCTGCTCTTCACCCCCGCTGAGGGCAGCTCGCGACAGATTCTGAACAGGCTATGGGCCCGGCTCCCCGCGAAGGAGCCGGCGACTGTGCCCAAACCGGTCGGCAACGTCCAGCAAAAAACCCCATCCGCAGGGATGGGGTTGTCGGCAGGACAGTCCGGTTTATATTTCGCCGGCGGCCCCGTCCCGTTCGGCTTGCTCCTGCTCGGCGCGCTGCTTCAGGTGGATACGCATCGCCACCGCCGGCGCATCGCTCGCCACCGAGAATTCGTACGGCTCGTCGCCGGGTGAGGCGAGGACCCGTTCGAGCGCGCCCAACCCCACTACGTCCTCGCGGAAGGTGGCGAACAGCTGCTCGTGCATAAAGTGCGTGATGTGCTCGTCGTCGAGCGCGAAATCGCGGCCGTGCACGATGAAGTAGTGCATCGTCGTCGGCGTTTCCGGCGTCAGGATGTGCGCGGTGCGGATATGGAATTCGGGCCTTGCCGACTCGGGCAAGGCGTTATCGTAGAAGGTCACGCTGACGCGGTGCAGCGCCGGCGACAGGAACTCCGACGTGGCGATGCGCGCGGCGGTGTCCGACTGCCCAAGACCGGTGGTCTCGGCCCATACCGGCGACAGCCGGGTCGGCACCACGCGGCGCACCAGCTTATAGTGGCCTTCGTTGAGCGCGACCTCGAACGGCGCGCTCGCATAGTCCGGCGTACCGATGGTGTCGGCGTGCAGGAAGCTCAGGTGGGTCAGATCGAGCAGGTTCTCATGCATGCTCACGTAGTTGCCTTCGTGGTGCAGATAGCCTTGCGAACATTCCCACTCGGGCGACGACAGCCAGGCCTGGTCAGGGATGCGGCTCTCGTCGGCGAGGCCGGCATCGCCCATCCAGATCCAGATCAGCGGGCCGCGTTCGACCAGCGGGTAGGCGCGCACGCCGATGCCGCGCGGGCATTGCTTCTGCGACGGCACTTCGATACAGTCGCCGCCGGCGTCGTAGCGGAAGCCGTGGTAGCCGCAGACGATGGTGTCGCCGTCGAGCCGGCTTTGCGACAGCGGGAAGGAACGGTGCGCACAACGGTCGGCCAGCGCCACCGGCGGGCCCGCCTCGGTGCGGTACAGCACCACGCGTTGGCCGAGCAGCGTGCGCGCCAGCAAGGTACGGCCGACCTCGCCGGCAAACGCCGCCACATACCATTCGTTAGCGATGAAGGGGGTGCTTCGGTCTGCCAGCCGAGCCGAGGCTTTCCGGGCGGCGGCGATCAGCGCGGGATTGGGCAAGCTCATTCTTTCTCCTCTCTCTCGGTAAACGCGGCGGCGGGCGATCGATGGTGCCTTGTTCTGGCTGCCGGGCCGATGACCTGCATCCGCCACCGCAGGAACATAGTTGCACGCCGTTTCCCGGGCCAAATAATGCGGCGTATACATACCATCCGTGCAGCGCGCGCATGGGTAAGGGAGAAATAAACGATGCGCTTCAAACGCCTCGACCTGAACCTGCTGGTCAGCCTCGACGCCCTGCTGGTCGAGCAGAACGTGTCGCGCGCGGCGGCGCGCACCTTCATCAGCCAGTCGGCGATGAGCCATGCGCTCGCCCGCTTGCGCGAATTCTTCCAGGACGAATTGCTGGTGCCGGTCGGGCGGCAGATGATGCCGACCGCGCTCGCGCGCGAGCTGGCCGTGCCGGTGCGCAATGCCTTGTTGCAGATCGAGGCGATCACCGCGCTCGAGCCCTCGGTCGAGATCGAGCGCACCGAGCGCACGCTGACGGTAATGGCGTCCGACTATTCCGGCACCGTGCTGCTGCCCGACGTCGCCCGTCGCGCGGCCAAGCTCGCGCCCGGCATCCGCCTGCACATCCGCCAGATGCACGAGAGCTGGCCGGAGCGGCTCGAACGCGGCGAGATCGACCTGTTGCTGATGGCCGAGCCGTTCGCGCTCGACAAACACCCGCAGGACGTCCTGTTCGAAGACGGCTACGTCTGCATCGCCTGGTCGGAGAACCGCCGGCTGCACGGCGCGCTCACGCTGGACGACTTCCGTTCGCTCGGCCACGTGGTGGTCGAATACGCCGGCGGCCGCGTGCCGACCTTCGACGAGCGAGTGCTCGCCGAACAGGGCATCGTCCGACGCGCGGAATGCGTGGTACCGAGTTTCGCCCAGCTCGCCTTCCTCGTCGCCGGCACCGACCGCATCGCCACCCTGCCCACTCGGCTCGCCGAACGCTACGCGGCTTATCTGCCGCTCGCGCTCTACCCGACCCCGTTCGCCTGTCCGCGCTTTTCGGTCGTGGCGCAGTACCACCGCTACCAGGAACTCAATCCGGTGATGCGCTGGTTCCGCACCCTGCTGCAGGAAACGTCCGCCGCGCTGCCCGGCTGAACGCGCAGGCGCCCCCGATGCGATGAACCCGCTGCATACCAGCAATGCAGCGCATCCACTTAACAGGGGGCTCTCCGCTGGCAATACTCGTCGCATCGGTGGCTTGCGCCAGATGGGATAGCCCGGCCGCCCCCTCCGATCGCAGCGACTGTCGACGAGTTACGAACCCATACAGCAGGAGAGCGCCATGCACGACGAGAAAATCACGGTCAGGGTGAGCCGGATGTCGGCCGAAGCCAAGGATGTCGTAGCGCTCGAGTTGCGCGACGTCGCAGGCCGGCCCCTGCCCGCCTTCACCCCCGGCGCGCATCTCGAAGTGCATCTCGCCAACGGCCTGATCCGCCACTATTCGCTGCTCAACGACGCGAACGAGACCGACCGCTACCTCGTTGCGGTCGGCCGCGCTGCCGACGGCCGCGGTGGTTCGGCCCATATCCACGACCAGCTGCGCGTCGGTGCGAAACTGGGCATCCTGCCGCCGCGCAATCATTTCCCGCTCGGCACGCAGGCGCCGCGCTACCTGTTCATCGCC
The DNA here is from genome assembly GCF_055597485.1 of Crenobacter sp. CS_VA4. Taxonomy (NCBI): domain Bacteria; kingdom Pseudomonadati; phylum Pseudomonadota; class Betaproteobacteria; order Neisseriales; family Neisseriaceae; genus Crenobacter; species Crenobacter sp. CS_VA4. Next base: position 56,596 of record NZ_JBVMAE010000016.1, on the reverse strand, counting down.
GGCGGCATCGGCATCACCCCTATCCTCTCGATGATCCGCTGGTGCGAGCGCGCGGGCAAAGACTGGCGCCTGATCTACACGGCGCGCAGCCGGCAGCGCGCCGCGTTCTACGAGGAACTGCGCGGGTTCGGCCCGCAACGGGTGCGGTTTCACTTCAACGACGAGCAGGACGGGCGGCGGCTCGACGTCGCGGCGTTGGCCGCGACGCTGCAGGCCGGGGAAGAGGTCTATTGCTGCGGACCGGATGCGTTGATGCGGGCGGTCGACGCCGCCTGCGACGGCCGTCCGTCCGGCTCGGTGCACTTCGAATGGTTCGCCCCGCCGGCGACGGGCCAGAACGGCGCCGGCGATGGCTTCGAGCTGGTGCTACGCCAGAGCGGCCGCACGCTGCAGGTGCCTCCCGGGCAGAGCATCCTCGACGTGCTGGAACAGGAAGGATTTGCCGTGCCGTTTTCGTGCCGCGCCGGCCTGTGCCGCAGCTGCGAGACAGCCGTCTGCGCGGGCGAGCCCGACCACCGCGACTTCGTGCTGTCCGAGGAGGAAAAGGCGGCCGGCCGCAGCATGCTGATCTGCGTGTCTCGCGCCAAAAGCTCTCGGCTCGAGCTCGAGCTGTGAGTGAGAAGCCCAGAAGCCGTGTCCCCGGATAGGGAAACGGCTTTGAAAGGCTTGCTTGCCACGAACCCCACGGAAAAACACGAAATGCCGCGCGGCATTTCGTGTTTTTCCGTGGCTAATGCCTCCCTTCTTTTCGGCCAACCTTCTTTCTCGAGCTTCTCGAACGAGACCTATAGGCAAGAAAAAGGGCATCCAAAGATGCCCTGATTCGCCGGCAAGGCTTTAAAAGAACACCCTCATCCCCACGCCAATAGATTGCGGACTATTACCGGGCGTCAGCGCGGCCGCCGGGGTTCCGACATTCCTGTCGAAAACGGGGTCGATGCTGCCGGTAAAGTTGATGGTTGCGCGACGATTGTTGTGGATCTTGGTCGTAAACGCATACAGCTGCGTGGCTTTGGATAAGTCATACATGGCGCCCAGCAGCCATTGTTTGGCCTTGTAGTCGTCCGGCTGGCCAATTGCGGCGCTCTGCAACTTTCCGAGCTCCGAATACACCATGCTGACATTGGTGCGACCGAAGTTCTGGGTCAGGGCGACCAGCCATCCGTCCTGCGTGGTATCGCTCGTGCGGCTGTTGTATTTCCTGTCCCGTTCGAATGCGCCGCCAAACGTCGTACGGCTGGTAAAAACATACGAGGCGCTGGCCCGGCTGAAAGTGCGCCGGTCGTAGTCGATCGCCGTTTTGGCCGCATTGAGCTTGTTGCCTTGCACGTCGTAGCCCAGCACCAGCGTCAGCGCTTGCCTTTCATACCTGGCTGCCGTCGATAAGCGGTGGTTGTTCTGCGCCGCCCCGTTGGTCGCAACCGGTCTCGTCTCGTCGAAGCTGTAAGTCACACCGCCCCGGAAGCCCGCCAGTGTCGGCGAATAATAATGCACGCTGTTGGTCAGGCGCGCCCCGCCCCGGTCGAAAATGCCGCCAAACATATCCGCCGTGGTATTGACGAACGGGTCCAGTTGGATGTCGGCCAGGGCCTTATAGGCGCTGTCGCTGTTGCCCACATAGGCTTGGCCGAACTCGCCTTGCATGCCGAGATAGGTATTCCGGGTGCCTAAAATGGCGGGTTGGCCCATATCGTTGACCCCGCCTTGCTCGAAGTTGCGCAGGTTGGTGTCGATCCGCCAGATAGCTTTCAGGCCGTTGCCCAGGTCTTCGCTGCCTTTAAACCCCAGGAAGGACGTACCGGTGGCAATCCGGCTCAGGCGCCCCACTTCGGATGTTCCGCTTCCGGTGGCTTTGACCGATTCGATGCTGGCATTCAAGCTGCCGAAGATAATCACATCGGCGTGGGCGGCCAGGCTCCATCCGGAAACAAGCAAGCCGACGGTCATCATTTTTTTCATTTTAAATTTCTCCTTTGTATGGGTATTACGCACTCTCGAACCGTTTGTTGTTGTGTGACGGGTTCGAAAAAAGACGAGCGTTGCCCTCGCGCCTAAAAGCGCGATGAACTAGGGGATCGGGAAAGCGCGGCAGGGACGGCCGCGCCTGGGCTTAGCGTGTCAGCGACTCAATGATGGGCGGCAGGCGGCGGCCGAATTGCGTGGCCGCCTCATACGCGTGGCCGAGTTGGAGCGCGCCCCATTCGTCGCGGAAGCGGCCGGCGATCTGCATGCCGATCGGCAGGCCCGTCGTCGAAAAACCGCACGGCACCGACAGCACAGGGTGTTCGGTGCTGGAGAGAAACCAGCACTGGCGCATCCAGTCGATGTAGTTGTCGTATTGCTGGCCCATAAATTCGCGCGGCCAGCTTTCTTCGACCGGAAACGGATGCATCTGGGTGGCCGGCAGTACGTAGAACTCGTAATGGTCCATGAAGACCTTCATCCGGTTGAACAGCGCGGTCTTCTGTCGGAACACGCGCGCGAGATCGGCGGCGGAAAGCGATTTGAACAGGCGATACTCGTCGTGCACCTCGTCTTTCAGCAGCGCACGGGCCTCGGCCGGCAGGCTGTCCACCAGCCCGCCCATGATCCAGGCCCGTTCGGCACGAAACACCTCGTCGGCACCGGAGAAATCCGGATCGATGAAGTCCACCTCGCAGCCCAGGCTCTGCAGCTCATCCGCCTGCGCTTGAACGGTGTGCATGATCTCCGGATCGACCGCGATGCCGGGAATGCCCGCCGACATCGCCACGCGCGCCCCCTTGAAGTTGCGCGCCAACGGTCGGGCGAACGAGGCGCCGGGCTCGCTGATTTCGGTGGGGCTGGCCCCCGACGGGCCGGCAATGACGCTGAGTAGCAGCGCGGTATCCGCCACCGTGCGCCCCATCGGGCCGTCCACACCCAGGGTCATCCAGCCGTCGGCATCCGGCACGCGTGGGACACGGCCGGGCGATGGGCGCAGGCCCACCACGTTTGTCCAAGCCGCCGGGTTGCGCAATGAGCCGCCCATATCGCTGCCGCAGGCGAGCGGGTTCATGCCGCAGGCGACCGACACGGCGCTGCCGCCGCTGCTGCCGCCGGCGCTCTTGCCCAGGTCCCACGGGTTGCGCGTGGCGCCGAACACCTCGTTGTAGGTATGGGAGCCGGCGCCGAACTCGGGAGTATTGGACTTGCCGATCATCAGCGCGCCTGCGGCGGCGCAGCGCCGTGCGATCAGTGCGTCGTGCTCGGGCACATGCTGTTCGAACACGCGCGAGCCGAAGGTGGTGCGGATGCCGCGGGTGGCGGTCAAATCCTTCTGCGACACCGGCAGGCCGTGCAGCGCGCCCTGCCATTCACCGTTGAGCCAAGCGTTGTCGATCGCGCGGGCCTGCTTGATCAGCTCGCGCTCGTCAGCGAGCGTCACCAGCGCGTTGACTTGCGGATTGACCGCCTCGATGCGCGCCAGGTGCGCCTTGAGCAGCTCTTCGGCCGAGATGTCCTTGCCGCGCAGCAGGGTGAGCATTTCGAGCGCCGAGAGGTCGCACAGGCTCGATGCGGCGCCGTTCGCTACGCCGGCCGCGCACTCAGGGGTTTTGTAAGTCATGGATGGCTCCAGCGTTAGGAAAAGAGATCAGATCGCCTGGTGGCGGCGGTCTTTGACGAAGAAGAGCGCGACAAACGACAACAGGCCGCAGCCGATCACGTACCAGGCCGGCGCGTTCGGATTGCCGCTGGCGTCGATCAGCCAAGTGACGAAGAACTGGGCGAAGCCGCCGAAGATCGCCACCGCCAGCGCATAGGCGAGCGACATGCCGGTGGCGCGCGCTTCTTTCGGGAAGATTTCCGGCAGGATCGCGCCGGAGGTGCCGGCGTTGAGCGCGTGCAGCGCGGCGAGCACGCCCACCACCAACAGCAGGGTTCCGGGCGTCGGGTTGTGGTTGAGCAGCACGAAACCCGGATAGATCAGCAAGGTGATGGCGATGCGCGAGGCCTGGGTGGTGAGCTTGCGACCGTAGAGGTCGGACAGCCAGCCGCCCAGCGGCGAGATCAGCATCACCAGACAGCCGCTCAAGATGCCCGAGGTCAACGACAGCGACATCGGCAGATGCAGCACCTTGATCGCGTAGGTCGACATGTAATAAAGCACGATGTAGTGCGTGGCGGTACCGCCGACCACCAGCGAAAACGCGGCGAGTGCCATGCCGGGGTAGTGCTTGAACACGGTCAGCAACGGGTTGGCCGAGCCTTGGCCGGCGGCGGTCTGTGGAGCCGGGGCCTCGTCGAGCTGGCCGCGCAGGTAGAGGCCGAGCGGGGCGATCAGCATCCCGGCCAGGAATGGTACGCGCCAGCCCCATGATTCGAGCGCGGCCGGGCTCAGGCTATGCGATAGCCAGGCGCCGGCAAGCGCGGCCACCATCGCGGCGGCACCCTGGCTCGCGAACTGCCAGCTGGTGGCGAAGCCGCGCCGTCCGGCCGAGGCCGACTCGGCCAGCAAGGTGGTGGCGGTGCCGACCTCGCCGCCGGCCGACAGCCCCTGCAGCAGGCGTGCCAGCACGATCAGGATCGGCGCGGCCACGCCGATCTTTCCGTAGGTCGGCATCAGCCCGACCATGCCGGTGCCGACCGCCATCAGGATCAGCGTCAGCTTCATCGCCGCGACGCGGCCACGCCGGTCGGCATAGATGCCGAGCACGATGCCGCCCAGTGGCCGGGTCACGAAACCGACGCCGAAGGTAGCGACCGACAACAGCAGCTGGGTGGATTCGGAATGGGCGGGGAAGAACAGCTTGCCGATCAGCACGGCGAAAAAGCTGTAGGCGGTCAGGTCGAAAAACTCCATCGCATTGCCGATAGTGGTCGCTACGATCAGCTTGCGGGTTGAGTGGCTTTGCCTGGCCGAATCGCTGGGCAGGACCAGTTCCTTGCTGGGTGCGGACATCTCGTTTCTCCTTTGTTTTGACCCCGGTGGGTCCGGGGCCGGTCTCTTGTTTTTTTGTTAACTTGTTAAGTTTGTGATGAGTATATCCAGGCCAGTGCTGGCAAAAAGACCGCCTTTTGTTATCGTGATAACTCTTGGATATCGGTAGAGAACGATGAAGCACCATCAACTGAGGGCCCTGCTGGCGGTGGCCAAGCACGGCAGCATCCGTGCCGCTGCACGCTCGGTCTGCCTCTCGCAGCCGGCCCTGACCAAGGCGATTCGGGAACTCGAACAGGATTTGGGTGTTACGTTGGTGGCGCGCAGCTCACGCGGTGTGCAATTGACTCCTATCGGCCTGACCCTGCAAAAGCGGGCTCAGGTCATCCTTGCTGAAATGCAGCATGCTCGAGAGGAGATCAATCAACTGAGTGGCGAGCTATCGGGCCGGATCACACTGTCGGTGACCCCGCTGGTCGCGATGAAGTGGCTGGCGGGCGCGCTGGCGATGTTCCAGCAGCGTATGCCGAAGATTCGCTTGTCCATTCATGAGGGCTTCTTGCCGGTGGCGTTGCCCGGCTTGCGCGACGGGATGCTCGACTTTGTGATCGGGGCGATCAATCCGGATTACCTGGGTGCCGAGTTTGTTTTTTCCCCGCTACACGAAGAGCCGGTGGTGATCGCCTTGCGCAAAGGGCATCCGCTCGCAGCAAGTCGTTCGCTGGCGGATTTGCACGACGCGCAATGGATACTCAATCCCCTGCCCGGCAACCTCAGCAGCCAAACGCTTGAGGTGTTCGATGCGCTTGGCCTGCCGCCACCGGCGCGGATCATCGATTGTCCGTCCTTCACGGCCTGCTTCTCCCTGAGCACCCAATCCGACATGGTGTCGGTCTTTCCGGCCAGTTTTCTGGAAGTAGACTGGTTCAAGGAACACATGGTGGCGGTGCCGGTGGAAGAAGCAATCCCGCCGATCAGTATCGGTATCGTGTCACGACGCGACGCGCTAAAAACCCCGGCGTGCGAATACCTCATCTACTGTATTGGCCATGCGATGAAGGATCAGGCAGGTGACGCAAAAGGATCTTGATGGCATGCAGTAATGGGGCGGGCGCCTGATCGAGGCCACTGGCGATGCCGGGCTCATGGACTGCTTGTTTGTCATGCTCGGACCAGTAGCTGGGTGGGGGCGAACCATAACGCCCGCTACACCCCGCTACCGGGTGTTTGCCGTCATTCGGCCATGCTGTGCTCAGCGCTCGTAGATCAGCGTCGGCACGTCGACCACCGTGGCGCCGCCGTCGACCACCAGCGTCGCGCCGGTTATGTAAGAGGCGTCCGGCGACGCGAGAAACTGGCAGGCCGCGGCGATCTCATCCGGCTCGGCGGCGCGGCGCAGCGGCGTCTCCGCCGTCGCCAGCCGGTAGGCGCCGTCGAGGTCCATACCGTGGCGTTCCATCAGCACCTGCATTTCCTCGTCGGCCATCGGCGTGCGCACCCAGCCTGGGCAGACCGCGTTGACCCGAATGCCCAGCTGGCCGTAGTCGCGCGCCAGCGAACGGGTCAGCCCGAGCAGCGCGTGCTTGGCGGTGATATAACTGCACGCCGCCGGCCCGGCGGCCAGCGCGGCGATCGACGCGACGAACACGATGCTGCCGCGGCTGTCGATCAGCGCCGGCAGGCATTCGCGGGCGGCGACGAAAGCGGTGCCGAGGTTGGCCTCCAGCCCCTGAGCCCAGTGTGCGTCGTCGGTTTCGCCCGCCGTGCCCATGCCCAGCCCCCCCGCGCAGCAGAGCAAGGTGTCGATCCGGCCGTAACACTCGAGCAGCGTGTCGACCGCGGCCTGCATGTCTTCGCGGCGGGCGGCGTTGCCGACCAGGATGTCCGCGCCGGTTTCCACGGCCACCGCTTCCAGCGGTTCGCGTCGCCGTCCCATTACCGCCACCCGCATACCCGAGCCGGCCAGACGCCGTGCACACGCCGCGCCGATGCCAGTGCCTCCGCCAGTGATCAGTGCCACCCTTTTTGCCGATTTCATTGTCTCTTCCCCTGTCGAACCGTGTCGGCATGAGTATGGTGCTCGGAATCGGGCGGCACTATCGGCCAAAAGGATGACGTGGCTCTTCTGCTATTTGATCAACATGCGTAACAAACAAGTGTGTTTTATGAGTTGCTCCGAGTTTCACTAGACACCTGCAAGCCACTGTTAATACTGACTTTTAAGCGCTACCGGAACAGCCTGCCCCGGCACTATAACCGCCACGCCAGCCGCATGCCCTCGAAGATCGCTTCCTCTGCCGTGCGCGGTGCCAGACAATCGCCAATCGCATGGAGCTCCACCATCATTCCATCCAGCTCGGTGAGCAGACCCGTCAACCGGCTTCTGGCCTTGGCACAACACCAGTGTGTCGACCACCCCGAACAAAATGGCTTCCTCGCTGGCGGTGTGCTGCATGAATACCGTGTCGTCGTCATAGCCGTCGAGCCGGGCATAGGGAATCACTTCGATCCCTAACTGGTGAAGCTGCACCACCAGGTCATCGCGCACATACATTTGCAACAACTGGCCGACGTGCGCTCCATTCACCGCAAGCCGCACCTCACAGCCCACCCTGGCAAGACGGATGGCCAGGCCCGGGCCGATCCAGTCACAGCGCCAGTCCGCCACCACCACCGAATGCCCGGGCACGGCCTCCTCATGCAAAATCTGCCAGGCGTCGAGCACCTGGATGGAACCACCACCTTCCAGCGCCGGCCGACGCGGCTTCGCTCCCGTTGCGACGATCACGACATCGGGGCTGACTCGCTCAACCAGTGCCCGGTCCACTCCGGTATGTAGGATCACCTCCATACCTGCCTGCTCCATCTCATGCTGCAGATTGGTGATAAGGCCACCGAACTCCGCACTCCCAGGCAACAGCTGAGCCAGTGGGGCCTGGCCACCGAGCCGACCTGCTGCCTCGTACAACTGCACCGAATGGCCGCGTTGTGCGGCGATGGCAGCCGCCTTCCTGCCTGCCGGTCTGAGCCCCGTCAGCTCAAGCCATGAGTCTCATAGTGAGGCTCATCACTTAACTCGCTGCCTACCAACCTCGGAACAGCCCACCTTGGACCAGTCAGTCACGCAGACAACGCCAACTGTCATGCCACTGCCTAAACCCAGCTCCTGGGACAGCTCCTCCAACGGTATGCCGATGACGAAAATCGAAAAATAACCACTTGTTTTTAATTGGTTTTTTGAGATTTTCACGAACATGCAAATCCCGTAGGGATTTTTCACGAACTCCGTCCATTAGGTGCACGTTGCAGTACGCACGACGGTGAAAAAACCCTTAGAAATCAAAGGGCGGTTTTTTCACGAACTCTGCAAACCTACATTGGTGATGGGGCTTACGGCATGCGAGACGTCTACCAGGCCGAACGCGGAGCGGTGGCTATCGCGCCGCCGCGTCGCAACGGGAGGCCTTAGCCTGGGCAAACCACACAGGCGAGTGCGTGTAACGACGCGCTGCATGAGAATTTTGGCAAGCGCGAACATGTCAGGCCAATGGGCGGTCGGGCAGCGGCAAGGTCGTCTGGTGATGCATCAGGATCAGCCGAAGCGCACGCAATAGATCGGCGGCAGATGAGCCGACACGCACTGCCAGCGATCCCCGCCGCTTTCGGACACCCACAGGCCGCCGGTGGTCGAGCCCATGGCCAGGCGCTCACCCGAGCCGTCCACGGCCAGGCCGTGCCGGTAGACCAGGTCGTAGACAGGCGGCGGTGGCAGACCGTCGTCGAGAGTCTCGAAGGTTCGTCCGCCATCGCGCGTACGGTTGACGACGAGCCGAGCGCCCACTGGGACGCGGCACTCGTCCTTGACAGCCGGCACGAACCACGCGGTGTCCGGCTGCTGAGGATGCACGGCGACGGCAAAGCCGAAGCTGGAAGGCTGCGCGACCACGTCCTGCCAGCGCGCGCCGCCGTCGGTGGAGCGGAAGATGCCGTTATGGTGCTGCACCCACAGCGCCTCGGGATGGCCCGCGCAGTGCACCATGCGGTGCGGGTCCTGGATAGTGGGGTCTTCGCGGCGCTCGGGGGGCATATAGTCGGCATGCATGCCCGCGCTGGTGCAGCTCCAGCTGTCGGCAACGTCGTGGGTCTGCCACACGCCGCCGCAGGACACGGCGACCGTGATGTGGCGGCTGTCGCGCGGATCGACACTGATGGAGTGGATGCCGGGGTAGTCGTAGCCGCCGCCGAACCACGCGCTGCGCTCCGGGCGGTCCCACAGCGCCCGGTTCAGCGTCCAGCTATCACCGCCGTCGCCGGAGCGGAACAAGCCGCCCGGGATCGTGCCGGCCCACAGCACGCCGGGCTCGTCCGGGCCGCCGGCTTCCAGCGCCCAGATCTGTTGCAGCGTCCATGGTGCCGCGGGTGGCTGCCCCGGCAGCGGCTCCTGTTGCGGATCAGACGGCGGGTCCGGCTGCGGCGGATAGACGGGTACCACGCCCTCCTCCCAATCAAGCCGCCCGGCCGGACGGCGCCACAGCTTGACGCCGAAGTGGCCGAGGTTGAGCGCCGTGTACAGCGTGCCGTCGCGCGGATCGGCCAGCACCATGCTGACCGGCTCGCCGAGGAAATGCGGCGGCTCCAGCTGCCACTGCCCCTCACCGCGGCGTTGCAGAATGAACAGCCCCTTGCGGGTGGCAACGAGAAGTCGATCGCTCATGGGGGACCTTCTTTCAACCGCCGGACAGCGCCTGCACCACGTAGATCTGGCTGCTGGCGCCGATCCGGTCGCTCAAATGCTGGCGATCCCGGATGGCGCAACCGTCGACGAACACCGCCAGGTGGCGGCGTAACTGCCCTTGATCGTCCAGGATATAGCCGCGCAACTCGGGCTGTGCGCAGAACACCGCCTCCAGCGCAGCCCCCACCGTCGCCTCGGACACTTCGCGCTCCGGGCTGGCGATGTATCGCTGGATGGCGGGGGCGAAAACAACGCGGGACATAGAATGAGACACCGGTATAGGTACGGACGCTCTACAGTGTAGGTCCTATGGTTCTTGCGCGCCGGCCAACGCGCTGGTCTTGGCGGCCATGATGAAGTCGTTCTCGTGCAGCCCCTTGATCTTCTTCGTTTGCCAGGAAACGGTGGCCCAGCCCCATCCGAAGCTGATATCGGGATGATGGCCTTGGGCCTCCGCCAGTTGGCCGACGTCGACCACGAAGTTCAACGCCTCCTTGAAGTTCTTGAAGAGGAAGCTGCGTTCGATGCGGCGGCCCGCGTCGGCCAGCATCCAACCTGGCGCCTGCGCCAGATACGCCTCGGCCTCGGCACGGCTCAGCGGCGGAATCCCGCCCTTGCAGGGGGTACAGGTCCTGATTACAAGATCATCGCTCATGATGCACCTCGCCTTCATTCGCACGCTGGGCAGCGATACAGTAACTTTACATCCCCCAGCGCAAGCCACCCGCGCCTTGTTGGGCGGATTGCCGACCTGCGTCTTGTGACGACGAACTTCAGAATAGCCGGACCGTACACAGCGAAGCGATTCCGGCCACCCTATCTGTCCGGGACAGAAGTGCTCGGGTCGACTCGAGCCGGCCCACGGGCGATCTGTGCAACCGCGCCACGCAGGGCGTAGCGCGATCGGATCGAGAGGGGTGTCGCTTACGCGACGTGGCGCGGTTCGAGCAGGTGCCCCGATCCCACGGACCGAGTGGCGGGGACCAGCACCGACCGCTCGGCCATCCAGCGCCCCAGCACCACCTCGGCCTCGGGGGGGAGGTGCAGCTTGAGCTTGCTACGGCGCCACAGGATGTCTTCGGCCTTGCGGGCCCACTCGACTTCCATCAGATAGCGCAGCTCGGCCTCAAAGAGACCCGGCAGGATCTCCTCGCCCAAGCCGGCCAGCTGCGTTGCCGTGCCGATCACAACGCCGATACGGCTGCCGTAGCTGCGTGCATAGCGAGTCAGCAGCGACAGAGGTAACCAGGGGTAGCGTTGGCGCGCGTCGGCCAGAAACGCGTCGAACGACGCCGCGCCCAGGTCGCCACCAGGCAGCGGAACATCCGCCGTCCAGGCCGGCGAGTAGACGCCAAGGCACTTTGCCAGCTGATCGACAGCCTGTTCGGCCAACCTACGGAAGGTGGTGATCTTGCCGCCGAACACCGACAGCAGCGGTGCCCCCTCGACGTCCATCTCCAGCGTGTAATCGCGGGTGACGCTGGCCGCGTTGGCCGAATCGTCGTCGAGCAAAGGACGGACGCCCGAGAACGTCGCGACCACGTCTTCGGGGCCGATCTGTTTGGCGAAATAGCGGTTGCTCATCTCGCACAGGTAGCGCACCTCGTCGGCATCGATCGCTACCCGGGCCGGGTCGCCGTGGTATTCGACGTCGGTGGTGCCGATCAGCGTGAAGTCGTTCTCGTACGGAATCGCAAAGATGATGCGCTTGTCCGGGTTCTGGAAGATGTAGGCGTTCGAGTGATCGAACAGCCGCCGAACGATGATGTGGCTGCCCTTCACCAGCCGCACCGACTTGGATGCCGCACGGCCGATCACGTTCTTCAGCAGCGAGTCGACCCACGGCCCTGCGGCGTTGACCACGGCGCGCGCCAGCACGGTCCGGGTCGCCCCGCCCTCCTCGCGCAAGGTGCAATGCCACAGCTCGCGCTCGCGCTGCGCCGCGACGCATTCGGTGCGGGTCATCACCACCGCACCGCGTTCCGCGGCATCCTGCGCGTTGAGCACTACCAGCCGCGCATCCTGCACCCAGCCGTCCGAATAGGCGAAGCCGCGCTTGAAGCCGGGTTTCAGCGGTTTGCCGGCCGGGTGGCGATCGAGGCGCAGGGTTTCCGCACCGGGCAACAGCTCGCGCCGAGCGAGGTGGTCGTACAGGAATAAGCCGGCGCGGATCAGCCACTGCGGCCGCTGCGACGCGTCGTGCGGCATCACGAAGCGCAGCGGCCCGATGATGTGCGGCGCCGCGCGCAGCAACACCTCGCGCTCCTGCAGCGCCTTGCGCACCAGGCTGAACTCGTAGTACTCGAGGTAACGCAGCCCGCCGTGGATCAGCTTGGTGCTGGCCGAGGAGGTGTGCTGGGCCAGGTCGTCCTTTTCGCACAGCAATACCGACAGACCCCGCCCCGCCGCGTCGCGGGCGATGCCTGCCCCGTTGATGCCGCCGCCGATAATCAGTACATCGTAGATCTGACCGTTCACGTCCTACACTCCCGCCCTGTGGCTTCAATCCGGTATGCGCCCGTTCGGCCAACCGCCGAGCGACGCTGTTATTGCGGCGAACAGAACGCTGTTCGCTCCCATCAGAATGCTAGGCGATTGCGAACATTTATACAACACTAAATGTTGTTTTTATGATCGTAAATGTTCTTTATTTGTTGTTTATTATCTTGCGGAGACACTGGACCAAGGTCGGCCGAACAGGCGGAGGGCGAAGACCGGGCATCCAAATTCGCACGGCGCAATAGAAAAGCCCGCCGCGAGAGCGCGGCGGGCTGGAGGCAGGCCCCGCATCCGAGCGGACACGGGCCGAGCAGAGTCAGGCGATCAGCAGTTGGCTGTGCAGCAGCGCAGCCAGCACGCCGCCGGTCAAGGAGCCGACCACCGGCACCCAGGCATAGCCCCAGTCGCTGTCGCGCTTGCCGCCGATCGGCAGCAGCGCGTGCATCAGCCGCGGCGCCAGGTCGCGGGCCGGGCTCATCGCATAGCCGGTGGTGCCACCCAGCGACACGCCGATGCCCAGTACCAGCAGGCCGACCGGCAAGGCGTCGATGGCGCCGAGCGACACCTTGGGCGACACCATGTGCAGCACCGCAAACACCAGCACGAAGGTGGCGATGATCTCCGAGGCCAGGTTGCCCGGCAGGCTGCGGATCGCCGGGCCGGTGCAGAACACCGCCAGCTTGGTGTCGGCGCAGTCGGTCGTTTCGAAGTGATGGCGGTACATCAGCCACACCAGGAACGCCCCGGCCATGCCGCCGGCCATCTGGGCGGCGATGTAACCCGGTACGTTGGCCCAGGCGAACTTGCCCGCCACCGCCAGCGCGACCGTCACGGCGGGGTTGAGGTGCGCGCCGCTGTACGAGGCGACGCAGAACACCGCGACGAACACCGCCATCGCCCAGCCGAAGGCGATCACGATCAGGCCGCCGTTCTGGCCCTTGGTGTTGTTGAGGATGACGTTGGCGACCACGCCGTTGCCCAGCAGCACCAGCAGGGCCGTGCCGATGAATTCGGCAATCAATGGAGTCATGGTGTTTCTTTCTCTCAATCGAAGATGGATCACTACGGCAACCATGTAGCCCGGGGGAGAGCCCCTTCGGGGCCGAGTCCGGGGGCGCGTCCATGATGCGCTATCCCATAGTCACGCCACAGAAGCGGTGCACGCACCGCCCCCGGACTCGGGCCTACGGCCACTCCTCCGGGCTACTAGGCCGTTCCACAACTCAGGCGTTGGCCCAGGCCACGGCGGCGTTGACGGCGCGCTGCCAGCCGGCGACCCGGCCCTGCACCACGGCTTCTTGCGCATCGGGCGAGAAGCGCTGATCCAGCTGCCACTGCCCGGCGATGTCTTCCACGCCATCCCAGTAGCCCACCGCCAGGCCAGCCAGGTAGGCGGCCCCCAGCGCGGTGGTCTCGATCACCTTCGGACGGATCACGTCGATGCCGAGGATGTCGGCCTGGAACTGCATCAACAGCTCATTGACGGTGGCGCCACCGTCCACGCGCAGCTGCGGCACGGCGATGCCGGAATCCGCCTCCATCGCGCGCAGCACGTCCATGGTCTGGTAGGCGATGCTTTCCAGCGCGGCGCGCGCGAAGTGCGCCGAGGTGGTGCCGAGCGTCGCACCGAACACCGACCCGCGTGCTTCCGCGTTCCAGTGCGGCGCTCCCAGGCCGGCGAACGCCGGCACCAGGTAGAGGCCGCCGCTGTCCGGCACCTGGCGCGCCAGTGCGTCCACCTCGTGGGAGTGGTTGATGATCTTCAGCCCGTCGCGCAGCCACTTCACTACCGCCCCGCCGATAAAGATGCTGCCTTCCAGCGCGTAGTGCACCTCGCCGTTCAATTGCCAGGCGATGGTGGTTAGCAGCTTGTTGTGCGACACGGTCGGCGTGGTGCCGGTGTTCATCATCATGAAGCAGCCGGTGCCATAGGTGCTCTTCACCATGCCCGGCTGGATGCACTGTTGGCCGAACAGTGCCGCCTGCTGGTCGCCGGCGATGCCGGCAATCGGAATGCGCGCACCGAACATGGTCTCCGGCACATAGCCATACACCTCGCTCGACGAGCGCACCTCGGGCAGCATGCTCTTGGGAATGTTCATCATGGCCAGCAGTTCATCGTCCCAGCTCAGGGTGTGGATGTTGAACAGCATGGTGCGCGAGGCGTTGGACACGTCGGTGACGTGCACCTGGCCGTGGGTGAAATTCCAGATCAGCCACGAGTCGACGGTGCCGAACGCGAGGCGCCCCTGCTCGGCCTTGGCGCGTGCGCCCGGCACATTGTCGAGGATCCAGTTGATCTTGCTGCCTGAGAAGTAGGCGTCGACCTGCAGGCCGGTCTTCTCGCGGATCGTCGCCTCCAGGCCGCGCGCCTTCAGCTGGTCGCAAAACGACGCGGTACGGCGATCCTGCCAGACGATGGCGTTGTAGACCGGCTGGCCGGTTTCACGGTCCCAGACGATGGTGGTCTCGCGCTGGTTGGTAATGCCGATCGCGGCAATCGAGGTGCTTTCCAGACCCGCCTTGGCGATCGCCTCGGCCGCCACGCCGGCCTGACCGCCCCAGATCTCGTGTGGGTCGTGCTCGACCCAGCCCGGCTGCGGGTAGATCTGGGTGAATTCCTTCTGCGCCAGCGACACGATATTGCCCATCCGGTCGAACAGGATGGCGCGCGAGCTGGTGGTGCCCTGGTCAAGCGCCAGGATGTACTGTTTTTGCATGGGTCTGCTCTCCTTTGCACATCAACCCGCCGGCCACGCTGTGCTCGCGTGATCCGGCGGCCAAATCGGGGTGCTTCCCGAAACCCCTGTCCCGGGGTGACGCCGATGACAAATCAATGTTGTTTTATGTGGCATCGGCATTCTATATCGGCCAATTGCGGCATGAAAGAAAAATATAAAGAACATCAAAACAACACACAAGAACAGGAAAACACCTCGAGTAAACGCTTGATCGCCAGGGCGCATCCGCTCTAATCATGGTGGGAAATCGGCGACAACGTGAGCCGCTAGGGACGGAAGGCCGTGCGCGTCAGCAAGACGCAAGGCGCAAGAAGGCCGGGGCGAACGAGTCGCACCGGCATCACTAGGGAGAAACAACGGGGAGGACCAGAGCGGGCGGCGTACCAGCGAGGGCTGGCTCAGTCGGCGACGAAGAGCTCCGTCTTCGCCTCGGCGATCACCTCGGCCATTTCGGCCGACACCGGCCGGTCGGTGAACAGCGCGGTGATCTTCGACAGGTGACCCAGCTCGACCAGCGCGGGTCGGCCGAACTTGGAATGATCGGCGACCAGGAACACATTGCGCGACTGCTGGATGATCGCCTCCGAGGTGCGCACCTCGCGCAGGTCGAAGTCGCGCAGCGTGCCATCGCTCTCGATGCTGGAGATGCCGATGATCGCGTAGTCGACCTTGAACTTGCGGATGAACTCGATCGTCGCCTCACCGATGATGCCGCGATCGCGCGGGCGCATCACCCCGCTCGCAACGATCACCTCGCAGTCCGGGTAGTCGCACATCATCGCCGCGACATTCAGGTTATTGGTGATCACATGCAGACCACGATGATACTGCAGTGCTTTCGCCACCTCTTCGGTAGTGGTGCCCAGATTGATGAACAGCGAGGCGTGATTCGGAATATGCTCGGCGACCAGTTGCGCGATACGCTGCTTCTCTTCGATGAGCAGCACCTGGCGCTCGTTGTACGCCACATTCTCCACGCTCGACAGAACGCTGGCTCCGCCATGCATCCGATGCAAGAGCTTCTCGCCCGCCAACAGACTGATATCGCGCCGGATAGTCTGATAAGTGACGCCAAAATGTGCCGCCAGCTTTTCGACGGTGACGTGGCCATCACGCTGCACCCAGCTCAAAAGTTCTTGCTGCCGTTGGTTGAGAATGATCATCGAAGGTTTCATGCATGGCGATTTGATGGGCCTTATCTTATCCGAGCAATAGGGAGACACAAGAGTTATTGCTCGAGCCGCGACCATCAGCGCCGGCGCCCCCGCGCCGGTCTACGACGAGGCGTCACCCGTTGCCGGGCCATCGGTTCAGCTGTCGCCGTGTGCGAAAGCTTGCAGCGCCTCGCCCGCAATACGGTAACGCACCCATTCGTCTTGGGCGGTCGCACCGATCGATAGGTAGAACTGAATGGCGGGTTCGTTCCAGTCCAGCACACTCCATTCGAAGCGGCCACAGCCAGTATCACAGGCCAGCTTTGCCAGATAGCGCAGCAGATGCTTGCCGGCACCCGCACCGCGGAATTGGGGGGAAATATAAAGATCCTCCAGGTACAGCCCCTTCTTTCCCAGCCAGGTCGAGTAACTGAAGAAGTACACGGCATAGCCTGCCGCTTGGCCGTCAATGCTGCAGATTAGCGCACGCGCGGTGGCCCCTTCACCAAACAGGGACTGCTCGATATCGGCGACGGTGGCGACCACCTCATGTTCCGCTTTTTCGTAAATGGTCAGTTCGGTAATGGCGTCAAGAATCAGCGGTGCATCGAGCACGCTGGCTTCGCGGATCTGAATATTCAAGTACAAAATTCTTTAGATAACGGATAGCGGTATGCCCATAGCGCATAACCGCGCATTGCTTGACGGATTGGCGACATACGTCCTGATGCGGTTTCAATGGTCGATGCTTAACCGGGTACCGGTCTTCACGATGCCGGCCACCACCTCCACAAGAGACTGCTCAGTGGTGGCCATCGTAGTGGCCCGAGGCTTTCAATGCTCGCCAAGTAGTAGCTCCGGCCCGATCCCCTCGGCCATCGCCCGGTTGCCGGCATCACCGGGATGAAGATGATCGCCCGAATCGTATTCCGGCAAGAAGCGCGTCGGATGTTTCGGGTCTCTGGTCAGCGCATCGAAATCGATAACGGCGTCGAACTCATTGCTGCTCCGTATCCATCGGTTGACGGCCTGTCGTACGCGTTCCTTGTCCGCGCTGTAGTAACCCTTCAGCGGCGTGTCCTTCAATGCCTCTTCGAAGGGTGTCAGCGTTGCGCCGACTATCCGCAACTGGCGAAGGCGGGCCTGCGCAATTAGTTGCCGGTAACCGGCGATCAGCTCTTGCGCCGACAGCGCCGCGTCGTGTGGGGCGAAGCGGCTGCCTGGCCAGCTGATGTCATTGATGCCCAGCAGCACGACGACCGCCTTGACCCGCGGCTGGCTCAGCACATCGCGATCGAAGCGGGCCAGCGCGTTGACGCCCATGCCATCCTTGAGAACGCGCGCCCCCGAGATTCCCGCGTTGAGCACGGCCACCCGATCGTTTGCCAGGCGCCGCGCCAGAAAGTCCGGCCAACGTTGATTGGTGTCCGCGGTCGAACCGTTCCCGTCTGTGATCGAGTCACCGAGAATCACCACGGCACGGGCATCGGCCGGCGCGTCGACCAGGATGTCGCTCAGGAATACGCGGGCCTGAATGCTTGCCTCGGCCTCGATGCTTTGCGCTGCAACGTGATTGCCGGCGGTGATGTAGGCGGTCTGCTTGCCGTCCCAGTGGAACGTTGTCAGCGGGGTCGCTTCGGGCAGGTACAGCGTCACGGCGACGTTGCTGAGGCCGGCGACGCTGAGATCGGCAGGATCGCTCACCGCTCGCGCGCCCGGCGGAATCGACACCGAACCCCGACCGCCGAAGGTCAGCGCACGATCCGATCCGGCGACGATATTGGCGCCGGTACCGGCCAGCGCGACGTGGGCGGCGCCGACCAGCAGGGGGCGCGAGCCGTATTCGTTCGACACCACCACGCGGACGCGTCTGCCCCCAACGCTGGCGCCGGCGACCTGGCGAATCGTCTGATTCGACAGCGCCGCCGGAACGTTGGTGTGAAGCGGCAAGCCGTTCCCCCACAGCGGCTGCGGGCTCGCCGTCCAGGTGCCAATCCAGTTTCCGGTATCGGCAGCCTGCGCGCCGCCGATGACGGCGGCCAGCACGACCGCCAGCGCCAATTTCAAGTAAGTGAGTGTCATTGGAAGCTCCTTTGCTTCATCGAGGGTGCGATGACACGAACGATAGGCTCTTCCCATGCCGCCATGTAGAGGACAGAATGGCATATATCCCATTCCAATATCGAATGACATGGACACTATCAGAGCGATGCGAACTTTCGTGCGGGCCGTTGAGCTTGGCAGCCTGTCATCGGTCGCGCGGGAGCAGCAAACCACGCAACCGACGATCAGCAAGGTCGTCGCGGCGCTGGAAAAGGAACTCGGCGTGCGCTTGCTGACGCGCACCACGAGCAGCGTCACGCCGACCGATCAGGGCAAACGGTTTTACGAGCGCGCAAAGCGGGTGTTGGAGGAGTTTGGTGAAGCGGTGGCCGATGCCCGCGGGTTGACGGAACGGCCCGAAGGCCATCTGCGCGTCAATGCGCCGGTCAGTCTGGGCGTGCTTCGCTTGAATGCACTGCTGCTGGAGTTTTTGGCGCTGTATCCGGACATCGAGGTCGAGCTCATTCTCAACGACCGGTTTGTCGACTTGGCCGAAGAAGGCGTCGATGTCGCGCTGCGCCTCGGCGGACCGCTTCCGCCCAACGTCGTCGCCCGTAAGGTCGCGGTTTCGCCGCGCTACCTAGTGGCCTCGCCGGCCTACTTGCAGGGACACTCCGAGCTTCGCCGCCCGGAGGATTTGGCGCAGCACGAGTATCTGCGGTTCGCGTGGCTGGCCACCGGCGACGCCACGGAGCTGAACGGTCCGGATGGCAAGATAACGACCATCGCCACCCGGGGGCGTTACAGGGTCAACAGCTCACTGGCGATCCGGGAGAGCTTCCTCGTGGGCGCGGGTGTCGGCCTGTCGCCCGCCTGGCTGGTCAGCGACTTGATCGAGTCGGGACAACTGGTGCGGGTGCTGCCCGACTGGAATGGCACCTTGCACGAAGCATTTCTGTTGTACCCGTCGCGACGTTACCAACCGCTGCGCGCACGGGTGTTCCTGCAGTTCATCACGGAGCGTCTCCCGCTACTGCCCGGCTTTCAGGGGGTGAGCCAGACAGAGTTGGTCTAGCCATGTGTCAGCTCTGCCCGATGCCCCGCCCTTATGGTCTGCCCTCGTTTGAAAGAAATGACGCAATCGCTCAACCCCGCAGAGTCCTCAATCACCTCCTAAGACTTAAGAGCCATGTAGTTTGATGTTGTCTTATTCATTCTGCTGCCGGGAATGGGCTGGTCACCGGATGGTCTGTCAGCTATGACATCGGAATGGTTGCTTGAGCCCTGAAGTCCCGAGATTCTACTCAAAGCTCTCGAATAACACCGTCTTTCCGATGGCAATGGCATGTCATCTCCTATTCATGTTCGGGTAACGGTTACGTAAATATTGTATTCAATAATCCGCAGCCTTAAACGCTTGCTTGTTTTTCCCGAACACCTCAAGGAGTTACCCGATGCGCCTTGCTTCCAACGGTCTTTTTCGCCGTGCAGCCGGCTTTGCCTCGCTGATGCTAGTGATGGGCTCTGCCCACGCCGCCACCGAAATCCAATTCTGGCATTCCATGGACGGCCCGCTAGGCGACCGTGTGAACGCCATTGCCAACAAGTTCAACGCCTCGCAGAAAGACTACAAGGTTGTTCCGGTGTTCAAGGGCAACTACGACGAGTCGCTGGCCGCCGCCATTGCCGCCTTCCGCAGCGGCAATGCGCCGGACATCGTGCAGGTGTACGAAGTGGGCACCGCCACCATGATGCAGGCGAAGAATGCCATCAAGCCGGTGTACCAGCTGATGGCCGAAACCGGCGAAAAGCTGGACGAAAAAGCCTTCATCCCGGCCGTAGCGGGCTACTATTCCGACGCCAAGACCGGCCACCTGATTTCCATGCCGTTCAACAGCTCGACCCCGGTGCTGTACTACAACAAGGACGCCTTCAAGAAGGCCGGCCTGAACCCAGACGTGCCACCGAAAACCTGGCAGGACGTGGCCAATGCCGCCGCCAAACTGAAAGCCGCCGGCCTGAGCTGCGGCTACACCACCGGCTGGCAGGGCTGGGTGCTGCTGGAGAACTTCAGCACCTGGCACAACCTGCCGTACGCCAGCAAGGACAACGGCTTTGGTGGCACCAATGCGGTACTGGAGCTGAACAGCCCGGCCCACGTGCGCCATATCGAATTCCTCGCCAAGATGGCCAAGGACGGCACCTTTACCTACGCCGGCCGCAAGGACGAGGCCACGCCGAAGTTCTATAGCGGCGACTGCGGCATCATGACCGGCAGCTCCGGCTCGCTCGCCGCCATCCGCAAGAATGCCAAGTTCAACTTCGGCATGGGCATGATGCCTTATTACGCCGATGTGAAGGGCGCGCCGCAAAACGCCATCATCGGCGGTGCAAGTCTGTGGGTGATGGGCGGCAAGAAAGCCGACGAGTACAAGGGCGTGGCCAAGTTCCTGAAGCTGGTTTCCAGCGAGGAAGTGGCGGCTGATTGGCACCAGCAGACCGGTTACCTGCCGGTGACGACCGCCGCCTACGAGCTGACCCGCCAACAGGGCTTCTATGCCAAGAACCCAGGCGCGGAAATCCCGGCCAAGCAGATGATGAACAAGCCGCCGAAGTCCTACACCCGCGGTCTGCGTCTGGGCTACATGCCGCAGATCCGTACCGTGGTGGACGAAGAACTGGAAAGCGTGTGGAGCGGCAAGAAGCCGGCCAAAGTGGCGCTGGACGCGATCGACAAGCGCGGCGATGAGCTGCTGCGCCGCTTCGAGAAGTCGGCCAAATAAGCGACTAGCCCTAAACGGGCAGGGCCTGTGCCCCTGCCCGTTTTCTTATTTCTCCTCCGGAATTGTCATGCGCAACCGAATCCATTTTCCCGGGTGGTGGCTGGCCATGCTGCTGATGGCGCCACAGCTGGCCATTACCCTGATCTTCTTCGTCTGGCCGGCCGGGCAAGCGCTGTGGCAGTCCACTCAGGCGCAAGACCCGTTTGGGCTGGCGAGCCAGTTTGTCGGGCTGGACAACTTTGTCACCCTGCTCAACGACCCGCTCTATCTCGAGACCATCCAGACCACGCTGCTGTTCAGCGGGCTGGTGACCCTCTTGGGGATGGGCTCGGCGCTGATCCTGGCGGTGATGGCCAACCAGATCACCCGGGGCAAGCGCCTCTACCAGACCATCCTGATTGCGCCCTATGCCATTGCGCCGTCGATTGTCGCGGTGCTGTGGTTGTTCCTGTTCAACCCGAGCATGGGCTGGGTGAGTTATGTGCTCAAGCTGTTGGGCTATGAATGGAACCATGCCCTCTACGGTGGGCAGGCATTGCTGCTGGTGGTGCTGGCTTCGGCCTGGAAACAGATCAGCTACAACTTCCTGTTTTTCTACGCCGGCCTGCAGGCGATTCCGCAGTCGCTGATGGAAGCCGCGGCGATCGATGGCGCCGGCCCGCTGCGCCGTTTCCGCGACCTGGTGTTCCCCTTGTTGTCACCGACCAGCTTTTTCCTGTTGGTGGTCAATCTGGTCTACGCCTTCTTCGACACCTTTGCCATTGTTGATGCTGCCACCAGCGGTGGGCCGGGCAAGTCGACCGAGACGCTGATCCTCAAGGTGTATCAGGAAGGCTTCAAGGGGCTGGATCTGGGCAGCTCAGCCGCCCAGTCGGTGGTGCTGATGGTGATTGTCGGTGTGTTCACCGTCATCCAGTTCCGCTACGTGGAAAGAAAGGTGCAGTACTGATGGTTGAAGACCGTAAGGGGCTGAATGCCTTCTGTCACGCCATGCTGATGGCCGGCCTGTTGGTGGTGGCGTTTCCGCTCTATCTGATGTTTGTCGCCGCCACCCAGAGCGAACAACAGGTGCTGAGCGTGCCATTGTCCTTGATGCCCGGCACGCATCTCTGGGAAAACCTGCTCACCGTGCTGACCACCAACAGCGGCGGACTGGCCACGCCGTTGGCACAAACGCTAGTCAACAGCTTCGTGATGGCCATGGTGATTGCGGTAGGCAAGATCGTCATCTCGCTGATGTCGGCCTACGCGATTGTTTACTTCCGCTTCCCGCTGCGACAAGTGGGTTTCTGGCTGATTTTTGCCACGCTGATGCTGCCGGTGGAAGTGCGCATTTTCCCGACGGTGGAGGTGGTGACCCGCATGGGGCTGGTCAATACCTATGCTGGCCTGACACTGCCGCTGATCGCCTCGGCGACCGCCACCTTCCTATTCCGTCAGTTCTTTATGACCCTGCCCAACGAGCTGATTGAAGCGGCACGGGTGGACGGCGCCGGGCCGTTGCGTTTCTTGCTGGATATTGTGCTGCCTCTGTCCAGAACCAATATCGCGGCGCTGTTTGTCATTACCTTCATCTACGGCTGGAACCAGTACCTGTGGCCACTCTTGGTCACCCACGACCCCGCCATGTCGACGGCCGTCATCGCCATCAAGGGGATGTTGGGCGAAGGCGCCATCAAGTGGCATCTGGTCATGGCCACCGCCCTGTTGACCCTGCTGCCGCCCTTGCTGGTGGTTATCGGCATGCAGCGCTGGTTCGTCAAGGGCCTAGTCGATCACGAAAAGTAATTGGATTCATCATGGCAAAACTTACCTTACGCTCCATTGGCAAACAGTACACCGGCTCCAACCCGCGGATTCTCGATGATATTTCGGTGGACATCGCCGACGGCGAATTCGCAGTCATCGTCGGCCCGTCCGGCTGCGGCAAGTCCACCTTGTTGCGCATGGTGGCCGGGCTGGAGAGTACCGAAGAAGGCGAGATCCTGGTTGGCGAACGCATCGTCAACAGGCTGGAGCCCAAGGATCGCGATATCGCGATGGTCTTCCAGAACTACGCGCTCTATCCGCACATGAGTGTGGCCGAGAACATGAGTTATGGGCTGAAAATCCGCGGCATGCCGCGCGCGGAGATTACCGAACGCGTGGCCAAAGTGGCTGAGATCCTGGAGCTGGGCCATCTGCTGCAACGCAAGCCGCGCGAGCTGTCCGGTGGCCAGCGTCAGCGCGTGGCGATGGGGCGCGCCATCGTGCGCGAGCCTTCGGTGTTCCTGTTCGATGAGCCGCTGTCCAACCTGGACGCCAAGCTGCGCGGTCAGATGCGGCTGGAAATCCAGCGCCTGCACCGTCGCTTGCATACCACCAGTCTGTACGTGACGCACGATCAGGTCGAGGCGATGACGCTGGCCGACCGGGTCATCGTGTTGAACAAGGGGCGTATCGAACAGTTGGGCACGCCTAATGAGATTTACGACTTCCCCGCGTCCACCTTTGTGGCTGGCTTCATGGGCGCCCCTCCGATGAACCTATTTGATGGTCATGTCGATGCCAGCGGCTCCGCCGTGCAAATCGGGTGGGACAGGCTGTTGCCGCTGCCGAGCAAGCGGATGGAACTGGCGAACAAGGGGGTGCGGGTGGGCATTCGCCCCGAGCATCTGGTGATAGCCAGCCCCTCTTCGGCCAACTTTGTCATGCAGGTGGAAAGCACCGAAATGCTGGGGGCCGACAACTATGTTTATGGCTCGGTGGCAGGACAGAGCATGGTCGCCCGCCTGCCGCACGCTCATCGTCCTGAGGTCGGTAGCTGTCTGGCGCTGAGCGTGGCCGCATCGTCCCTGCATCTCTTTGATGCCGAAACAGAAAGGAGAATCGCATATGCCGAACGCGCCGAAGCCTGTGAAGTGGCCCTATCCTGAGGTCGTCGCCCACCGTGGCGGCGGTACGCAGGCGCCGGAAAACACGCTGGCCGGTTTCCGCGCAGGTATCGAATACGGCTATCGCGGTGCAGAGTGCGACGTGAAACTGTCTGCCGACGACGTCTGCTTTCTGTTGCACGACGACACGGTGGACCGTACCACCAACGGCCAAGGTGCGGCAGCCACCCTGGACATGGCCAGTTTGGCCGAACTCGACGCCGGCACCTGGAAGGGCGCGGCATTTGCCGGTGAGCCGTTGCCCACGCTCGCCAACATCGCCGCTTACTGCCTGGCGCAGGGCATGCTGCTCAATATCGAGATCAAGCCCTGCCCCGGGCGAGAGCAAGAAACGGGCCGTCTGGTGGCGCAAGAGGCCGCACGGTTGTGGGCGGCGAGCCCGGTGCCGCCGCTCTTGTCGTCGTTTTCCGCCGAGTCACTGCACGCATCGAAAGAAGCCGTTCCGGGATTGCCCCGTGCATGGCTCACCGATACCGTGCCGGACAACTGGTTGGAGGTGCTTCAGGCGCTCGACTGCATTGCATTGCATTGTAACCACCGTGATCTCACGCAAGGTCAGGTTGACGCCATCAAGTCTGCCGGGTACAGCCTACTGTGTTACACGGTAAACGATGTGCCAACGGCAAGACGGCTGCGCGAGTGGGGTGTGGATTGCATCTGTACCGACCGCATCGATCTCTTGCCGGTACGCTTGAGGGTTTAGTTGCGGGGGCGCCTTGAGGGAAGCCGTTTGCCCCCCTAGCTGGGTCAAACCGGCAACCGCCACCAAAGCCCATCTGCCGAACTCCTATCATGAGAGTATCCATGGCGATAAGGAGCGCATCATGGTCAAATTCGTCGCAATCCCCGGCACTACCGCCTATGTGAACCCGGCGCAGGTGACCAAGGTCGAGTTGAGCAGCCCGTCGCCCGGCGGCTCGCCGCAGACCACGGTCTATCTCGCGGACTGCACCACCGTGTCCACCGGAATGAGCGTCAAGGAAGTGATCACACTGCTCGAAAACGAGCAGCCGTCGCACTGGTAACGCTCGCGCCATTCCGTCCCGGCGGCGCCTCACCGCTCTGCGCTATACTCGGACGTTTGCCTTCGGCCATGCCCGGCTTGCTCGGCTATGCGTCGTTCGGCCAACCTCGCCCGCCGCCCTGACACCATGATTCGTACCCCTACCGTCGCCGAGTTGCCCCAGGTCTTCGCCATCGAACAAGAAGTGTTCCAGTACGCCGTCTACCCGGCGTTCTTCTTCCGCCAGGCGCTCGACCTGTGGAGCGACTGGTTGCTGATCGACGACGACGGCGAGAACGGCTTTGCCGGCTACGCGCTCGGCACGCCGGCGCTGGACGGCAACGAGGCCTGGCTGCTGTCGCTGGCGGTACGTGCCAGCCATCGCGGCCGCGGCGTCGGCGAGCGGCTGACCCGCGCGCTGCTCGACGCGCTGCGCCGGCGCGGCTGCCGGGCCGCGCTATTGACCGTCGACCCGGCCAACGCCGGCGCGGTCCGGCTGTATCAAAAACTGGGGTTTGCGATAGCGCGGGAAGAGGCCGACTACTTCGGCCCGGGCGAACCGCGGCTGGTGATGCGCGCGCTGCTGGGCTGAGCCGCTAGCGGATCTCCACCCGCTGGGCGTTGAGCAGCCGTGCCAACCCCAAGCCGCCGGCGCGCATCACCGCGTCGTGGTTCCAGCGGAACAGCGGTCGGGCGATCGGCGCCAGCCAGTTCATCCAGTGCTTGCCGGTCTGCACCTGCCAGTCGTAGCGCACCACGGTCAGCTCGCCGTCGCGGGAGAACTGCCAGCAGCCGCGGCCGTCGAGTTCGCCGCAAGCGATCCCCTCCAGCGCCACCAACCGCTCGATCCGGGTCACCCGCATGTCGAAACTCAGCCGGTACGGCAGCACGCTTTTCCAGGTGTAGCGGTGCACCGCGCCGACGCCGCCGTCGTCGCCCGGGGACAGCTCGAGCACCTGTTCGACCCCCGGCCACCAGGCCGGCCAACGATCCGAGTGGTAGATCGCCTCCCACACCGCGTCGAGCGGTGCCTCTACCCGCCACCAGGTCGTCAAGCGGTATTCAGCCATCCTGCCACCTCCTGTACCGCAAGTTCAGGGCTTGAAGAAGCCGTCGGGAAACGGCTCGTCGAGCACCACGTCGTCCATCAGCACGGTTTCCAGCCGGCTGTCGTGCAGGTCGTAGCTGACCACTTTGACCGGAAACAGCACCCTTTCGGCCAACCAGACTTGGTAGCGGTGCACCCCGGCCACGGTCCGACCGGGCGCGCCGGTGACGACCAGCTGCGAGGCTTGCCAGCGACCGACCCGCTCGCCGCCGACCTCGCTGATACGGCCGCCGCCCGCCAGTGCCTGCAGATTGGCGAGCAGCGCGCCGGCGTCGGAGCGGTCGACCCGGTGGTCGTGCGCGCCGCGGATCAGCGGGTTGTCCGGCGCCAGCGTCAGCACCGGCAGCGTACCCAGGCCGAACGGCCAGAGCCGGGCCTTGCGGGTGGTCGGGTCGTAGATCAGCACCGCGCCGGCGTGCGGCGTGACAAACTCCATCCGCACCAGCCCCGGCGCGCGATAGTAGTAGCGCACCACCTGCAGCGCGCCGTTGCCGGCGGTGGATCGAACGGTCACCCGGTAGCTCACGAGCGCGGCGAACTGCTGCTGCGCCGCCGCGATCGGGTTGGCCGAACCGGCCAGCATCGCCACCGCCAGCACGCTGCCGAACATGGCTACTCCACCACGTCCAGGTAGCCGCTCATGCCCTTTTCGCGGTGGCTCTTGAAAAACAGCAGCTTGTTCGCGCAATAGAACGGGTGCTCGCCGACCTGCTTCGGGGTAAAGGTCACGATCTTGGCCGTGCCGCCCAGCTTCAGCTCGACGACCTTGCGTCCCTCGGGCGTTTCCAGCACGAAGCTGTGCGGGATCAGCCCCGGTTCGAGGCGGACCGACAACTCCACCGGCACATTGACCCGAACGATGATGTGGTTGGGCTTGAAGAAATAGCTGCCGCCGACAATCGCGATGCGCTGCACCCCGTCCGGGTCGGGGGTGGCTCGATACCGCACCTCCTCGCCGGACGCGGACAGGCCGGCGGCGGCCGTGACCACCGCCAGCAGCATCATGACCGGTATGCGCATCGCACCTCCTCGGCTATAGCCTGTTAGGAACCCGCTCACCAGCCGCACCGGCCGTAACAGGCCCTGGCATCCACGTCATTGGGGACAACTCAATAACCGCCACCGCCGTGATACGGCGGGGCTCCCCCTCCCGACGTACCGCCGTCGTTCGCGCAACCGCCGAACAGGCCGGCGACGATCAGCGCCAGCACTACCAGCCAGCCTCGTCTTTGTTTCATCGTGCACCTCCTGATTTCTGCCGCCAGAGCAGCTGAAATGCGCTTCCGTCATAAGATTCGCCGCGATGCCGAGCAAACGCCGGCCAAGCGGCCGCGGCGACCGCATGGCGAAGGCCATCCGGTCACGGCGCCTCAGATTTGTTAGCGAATCAAGCGGTCGCGACCATGAAAATCAATCATTCCACTTCACAATCCTGTGACATCGATGCAAAATAAATATCCAAAATTCATAAAATATCGTCTACGCTAGCCCGTGACCGCCACGTGCACCCGACTCAGAGTCGAACTGCCCGGTCGTCACGCTTACCCCACCCCCCCTGAAACCGGCACTGTGGAGAGAACCATGCTGATCCGACGCTTCTACCAATTGTCCCTGCCGCTACGCCGCGCCGGGCGGGCGGTGATGCGTGGCGTGACCGGGCGGTGCCGCCCCGCCTCGCGTCAGCCGCCGTCGCCCGCCACACCGGACGAGGGACCACTGGGCCGCTCGCCGTGGTGGCCGGAGCAAGCGGACGGCGACAAGGCCACGACGAGCACCCCGTCCCCGGTCATGGTGGAGCGGCAATGGTTCAGCTATCTGCAGCGCGGCAGCGCCCCCGCGTCGTCACACGACCGCTGCTAGCGCGACCGTCCCCGGGCCATGCCGGGATGGCCCGACGCTCAATAGCCACTGCCACTGTTGTGATACGACGGGGCATTGTTCGGCTTGTCATCATCGCCCGACGAGCACCCCGCCACGGCCAGCGCCATCGCCAGCAGAAGCAGCCCTATCAGCCAACGTAAGCGTTTCATCAGAACCTCCCGCACCGGGCAATCAGCCGACCCACGAGTCGGCGTGCCCACCCAGCGCGTTACAGGTGTCGACCGCGATCATGCGCAGCCGCGCTTCGTCCCCTCGCCCCGATAAGGCGTAGCCCATGCCGCGACTGGCCCAGTAGATGGTGCGACGTCCGTCGCTGTGCACGGTCCCGAAGGACAACTCGCGGTTGGCAAACACGGTGACGTACAGCGTCACGCGGTCCCCCGTTGCGTTTTGGTACATGAACTGCGCCGCCGGGCCGGACTCGCCAGGCAGCAAGCGCCCGCCGACCAGCTCATAGCCGTACTCCTGTAGCGATGGCACGGTCAGCGGCCGGTTCAGCCGTTTGGACAGCCAGCTGACCAGGTGCGCCTGGTCGGCGGCCCCCACCTCGACCGGGTGGCGGGACTCGGGGACATACACGACATACGCCATGTCGGCCCGTTGCGCGAAGGCCGGCTTGTCCGCACCGAACGGCAGTTGCCCTTGCCCCAGCAACAGGCCGAACACGGCACCGACCAGCAGACAGCTCAGTGCGGCAACGCCGATGCGCCACCACGGCATCCGCCGCTGCACGAACAGGCTGGGCATGGTGGCCGGCTTCGGGAACAAGGCCTGCAGCGCCGCCTTCTGCGCCCGGTAATGGGCGACCCGGCGAGCCGCTTCCGGATCGGCCACCAGACGCGCCAGCACCGCGGCCCGCTCTGTCGCCGACAGCTCCCCGTCGACCAGCGAGGACAACAGCCGCTGCTCGTCGCCCGGTTCGGGCGCCGCATTATTGACGAAGTCTTGGCGATCGTTCATGGCCATTTCTTCACGACGGTCAGGGTAGCCCGCACCGGCACTGCCTCGCGGTCAACCCCTTCGTCCAGCAATATCCGCATCCGCTCCCTGGCGCGGGACAGGCGCGACATCACGGTGCCGATCGGCACCCTCAGCACTGCCGCGGCTTCCTGGTAGCTGAGCTCCTCCAGGCCGACCAGCAGCAGCACCTCCCTTTGTTCCACCGGCAGCCGGTACAAGGCCCGCTGCACATCCTCCAGTTCCAGCCCGTCGACCTCGCCACTCGGCGCCGCCATGCTCTGCCACGGAGCGGTCTCGTCGTCGACGGCAATCTCGCGCCGCGCGCGCAATTGATCGATAAAACGGTGGCGCAGCAGGGTCAACAGCCAGGCGTGCAGATTGCTATTGGCCCGCCAGCGCCACTTGTTCAGCGCACACTCCAAGGTGTCCTGCACCAGATCGTCGGCCCAGGCCGGGTCGCCGGTCAGCGCCCGGGCGTAGCGCCGCAATTGCGGCAACCAGACAAGCAAATCGGACTCGAAGCTCATGCCTGTGGCCCAGTGCCCCCAGAGTGTGTGCCGTCCCCGGTGCTGGCCGCCTGGTCGGCTCGCGACGCCACGCCACGCCACGCCACGCCACGCCACGCCACGCCAGGGACAGTTACCGCTCTTAACTATGGTTTGGCCACATGCCACATGCCGGCAAATCCATCTCCGCCGGCGTCGCCCGGTTTCTTGTCCATAGCCCAGCGATATAGCGGTTGGCCCTTATAGGCCCACTGCTGCTTGCCATCATCACGCTTCACCAGGCTCCAACTGCCACTGGCCTTGTCGTAGGAATCGGCGATCGCAGGCGGCCACTTGCTGGCACAGCCGGCGTCGCAGTTGCTCTTGCCCGCCGTGTCTTTCGCAAAGGTGTAGAGCGTCATCTGGTGTTCATCGACCAGTCGGCCGCTCATGACCTTCGGCGCTTCAGCCAACGTCGGCAAGGCCACGCCGGCACCCAACACCAGCCACAATAGGGACGATCTCATCGGAGTCCTCCTTCGGTTTGCTCCCCGCCCTCCCGCTGGGAGCACGGGGCCATGCAGACTAAACGGATCAGCGCACCGGTTTATTCCGCCCCGCAGGAAAATTTTTCACGACGTATCGCCGCAACGTTCTTCGGCCAACGTCTTTAACATTAGCAGATTCAAATCGCACACTTCGGTTAACCATTTATTAGGTTTCGATTAGTTTCATGGTTTATTATCTATTATCTGTCGCTACTGTCTTGGGTAGCTAAAATCCTGCAAGTTGCAAGGCCACTGCAGTAATGGCCATCGGGGCTGAGCAAAAAGTAAAGCAGTGTCAAATTTGAGACACTTCCGCCGTTTGCCACCTGCCATCTACCGCTTACCGCCTACCCTATTATCATTGCTGGTTCTGGTCTAGCATTTTATTTAAGTGAGTCCGTCAAAATCTGCGCTATCACAGCAAAGCGGCTTACCCGTTGGGTGGCTAATCTCGCCGCCCTGCTCACTAATTCTGTACCCAGAGTCGAAAACGCTATTGATATCGCATTGGATACTATCGAAAAGATTCTTAAAAGACCGGCATACATTACTGGTGACTTATGGGGCTATTTTAACTTCATCAGGAAGATGCACGGACAAACCTGCTTGGCGGCTATTGTGCCTTACTCAATATTTAGAGCGCTACACAATGGGTTACTGTGAACTAAAAGATCGAGAACATTGATCAGAGCCGTGATTTGCAAATATTTAGACTACGACGCAAACAAATCCGTTAAGCAATCGGAACCGAACCAAGATCTGCTAACAAAAATGGCGCAGCGTCCCGGGCGGAGCGTATTGCCGCAGACAGTACAGGCAGTACGGCAAGTACAGTACAACAACGCCAAGGGATTTTTGTTAACGGCTCTCAATCTTGAACGCGAAGAATATTAAAGTGGAAAGTGGCAGCAATACTTATTAGGTAGTCTATCCGTGAACTAGGACACCTTGTAAGCAGACGAAGTCCGTTTGCAAAGCACCGTTTCGTCCAGCATTGGGGGATCCCTTTAGGAGAGGAGACCATGCCATGTACTGCATTTACTGTGGAACTAAGCTTGCCGATACGGTGCGTTTCTGTAGCTCATGTGGCATGAGGCTCGCTAAAAATGACAGGCCCATGCCTCGGAATGGGTACGCGCACTTAGTGCGGGAGACACTCTTAGAGCGGGAGGCACCCACTGACCGCCAAATTGACGCGCAAGAGCTGACAAAGCCGTTGCATAGTGAGGTGGGGGCCACTGCCGATGTGCGCTATCTGTCTCACGGCCTTGAAGTGAACACGGGCGGGCTTGACCAAGCGCAAACGGATTTCACCGCGTTTGCTCTAAAGCATGCCAAACTGGCCCGTCGCTATCAAGTGGCTTCCGACTGTTGGCTTCCTCAGTGGGTGCGGGTGCACATCGACTCGGGGGGTAACCCTGAAGAGCTTATCCAGAAACTTATTGATCACATTCGTCACGACCCGGACGAAACCTCGCTAGAGGAAGTGCAAATCGCCTTAATTGAGCTGAGTCGAAGCAGTGAAGGCACCGCGCTGATACACCAGCAGATTACGCGGGAGCTACTGAAAGAGATCGCCCGCTTGGGGGACGGCGAAAGATAAAATACCGCTAG
Source organism: Crenobacter sp. CS_VA4 (assembly GCF_055597485.1). Lineage (NCBI taxonomy): Bacteria > Pseudomonadati > Pseudomonadota > Betaproteobacteria > Neisseriales > Neisseriaceae > Crenobacter > Crenobacter sp. CS_VA4. The sequence goes on along the minus strand of NZ_JBVMAE010000016.1, from coordinate 25,209 downwards.
CGTTTTCCGGGTTTCTTTTTTCGGGCGACAATCGTTCGGGATGCGACAGGAGACCTCTAAAAACCGTCGCGAGCGCTCCGCAGGCGAGGCGGACGGAGCACAGGAACCGGAATGGACTCGATGTCCATGAGGATTCCTGATCGCTGGGCGTATCACAGATACGCACGCCGACCGCCCAACGAAGCATCCGGAACGCGCAGCAGGTTTTTAGAGGTTCCCGCCCTCCTATTGCACCCCCACTCTTCGTACAATCAGCTAGGACATCCTGCTTTCTGTCCCCTATTTCCCGACGCAGCGCTTGTGTTCCGGCGCGCCCGGCACTACCGTAGGGGGACTGGCTCTGCCAGCTCCCGCCTGCCGGTTGTGACCGGCGGCGTCCCGAACGATGTACCGGACAGACACCATGGCTACCCTGCCCCTGCGCATGCAGACCGGTCATCCCGACACGGTACTGCCTCAAAGCTGGTTCACCCTCGACGTCATCCTCGCCGACGACTTTCCGCGCGCCTGAGTCCTCGCGGCCCCCGCCGCCCGCTTCCTGACTTTTCTTTGAGCAATCCGGCCATCGCCGGGGTTGACGCACGCCCGTCCCCCGCTTTCGGCCGCAAGGAGCACGCGATGACCCGACGCATTCCCGAACCGTTCCGCATCAAGATGGTGGAACCGATCAAGCAGACCACCTTCGACGAGCGCCGCGCCGCGCTCGAGGCTGCCGGCTGGAACCCGTTCCTGCTGCGCGCCGACGACGTCTATATCGACCTGTTGACCGACAGCGGCACCGGCGCGATGAGCGACCGGCAATGGGCCGGGCTGATGACCGGCGACGAGGCCTATGCCGGCAGCCGCAGCTTCTACCGGCTCGCCGACACGGTGAACGAACTGTTCGGCTACCCGTACACCATCCCCACCCACCAGGGCCGCGGCGCCGAGCAGATCCTGTTTCCCGAGCTGGTGAAGCGGGTGAAGGGCAAGCAGCCGGTGTTCCTGTCGAACTATCACTTCGACACCACCAAGGCGCACGTCGAGTTGGCCGGCGCGCAGGCGATCAACCTGCTCACCCCCGACGCGTTCGAGACCACCCGCGCCCACCCGTGGAAGGGAAACTTCGACCTCGCCAGGTTGGCCGAAGCGCTGGCGCAGCACACTGGCAACGTCGCCGCGGTGATCGCCACCGTCACCTGCAACAGCGCCGGCGGCCAGCCGATGGCGATGGACAATCTGCGCGCCGCGAGCGACTTGGCGCGCCGCCACGGCGTGCCGCTGGTGCTCGACGCCGCCCGCTTCGCCGAGAACGCCTGGTTCATCCGCGAACGCGACCCGGCTTATCGCGACCTGCCACTGACCGCCATCGTGCGCGAGATGTTCGGCTACGCCGATATGTTCACCATGTCGGCGAAGAAGGACGGCCTGGTGAACATCGGCGGGCTGTGCTGCTTCCGTGACGACGAGGCGCTGTTCCACGCGGTGCAGGTGCGCTGCGTGCCGATGGAGGGGTTCATCACCTATGGGGGACTGGCCGGCCGCGACATGGAGGCGCTGGCGATCGGCTTGAAGGAAGGGCTGGACGCCGATTACCTGGCCTACCGGATCGGCCAGGTGGCGTATCTGGGTGAAAGGTTAGCCGAAGCCGGCATCCCGATCCAGACGCCGACCGGCGGCCACGCGGTGTTCGTCGACGCGCGCCAACTGCTGCCGCAGATCCCGCCCGAGCAGTTCCCGGCGCATGCGCTCGCCTGCGAGCTGTATCTGGAAGGTGGGGTGCGCGCGGTCGAGATCGGCTCGCTGCTGCTCGGCCGCGACCCGGCCAGCGGCCGCCAGGAGCCGTCGCCGTTCGAGCTCTTGCGCCTGACCATCCCACGCCGGGTCTACACCAACGACCACATGGACTACATCGCCGACTGCCTGGTGGCGGTGAAACAGCGCGCCGGCACTATCCGCGGCCTGAGTTTCAGCTACGAGCCGCCGCTGTTGCGCCACTTCACCGCCCGGCTGAAACCGTTGATCTAGATAGCCATCGCGGTTCGGCCAACGTTAGCATCCACACCGCCCCACCCGGGGCGGTTTTTACTGGCTCGTGACATCTTCGGTCTTTGCCGGCTGGCCCGCGTCTCGACCCTGCCACGGTATACTGTAGGCATATTCTGAAGCGCCCATGCGAGGCGCCATCGTGTATAGGACTCATCATGCTGTACCTCTACATCGCCAACGAAGCCGAGCGCTGGCTCGCCGCGTTCCGCTCCGCGCTGCCCAAGCTCGACGTGGTCGCCTGGCCGGCGCCGGTCGACCCGGACCAAGTACGCTACATCGTCACCTGGAATCCGCCCGAGGGCTTCTTCGCCGGCTTTCCCGCGCTCGAAGCAGTGTTCGCGCAGGGCGCCGGCATCGACAAGCTGCTGACTCGCACCGATCTCGCCCCCGCGGTACAGATCGTCCGGCTCAACGACGCAGGCATGGCCGCGCAGATGGTCGAGTACGCGCTGTTCGGCGTGTTGCGCTTTCAGCGCGACTTCGACCGCTACGCCGCGCAGCAGGCCGCCGGCGTCTGGCAACAGCAGCCGCCGAGCTTGGCAGAAACGACCCGGGTCAGCGTGCTCGGTCTCGGCGCGATCGGCGCGGCGGTGGCGAGCACCCTCGCCGGACTCGGCTACCGGGTGTCGGGCTGGAGCCGCGGCGCGCGCGACCTGCCCGGGGTGCGCTGCGTGCACGGTCCGGCGGCGCTCGATGCGCTGCTCGCCGACACCGACATCCTGGTCAGCGTGCTGCCGTCCACCCCCGACACCCACGGCCTGCTCAGTCGCGACAGGCTGGCGCAGCTGCCGGCCGGTGCGGCTCTGGTCAACGCCGGGCGCGGCGACCTGATCGACCTCGACGCGCTGGTCGAGCTGCTCGACGCCGGCCGCCTGCGCGGCGCGCAGCTCGACGTGTTCCCGGCCGAGCCGCTGGCGGCCGACGACCCGCTGTGGCACCACCCGAAGCTGCTGCTCACCCCCCACATCGCCGCCGCGACGCTGATCGAGCCGGCCGTAACGCAGATGGCCGATGGCACCCGCTGCCTGCAAGCCGGCCAAGAGCCGACCTGTCTGGTCGAACGACAGCGCGCCTACTGAACGCCACGAGCAGGTACAGAAACCGCTGCGGGCCACCGACACCGCCATAGGCTCGACCAATGAAAAACCCACGCAGTCCTTCACGGACACGCGGGTTTTTTCATGGCCAGCCGGTTCGGCCGACGTTGGCCGAACACCAGCTAACGGTTCTTAGTGCGACAGGTAGGCAAACTGGCCGGTGAAACGCTTGGGCAGCGGGTACGCCAGGTCTCCGACCTTGCTGGTGCCGAGCTTCAGCTCGACCAGCGCCTCGACCAGCTTCACCGCCGCCGACACACCGTCGATCACCGGCACGCCCAGGTCTTCGGACAGGCAGCGCGCTAGGTCGGCCATGCCGCCGCAACCGAGCACGATCGCGCCGGCACCGTCCTCGGTCAGCGCGCGGCGCGCCTCGTCGAGCACCCGTTTGTAGCTGTCCGACGCCGGGTCCTCCAGCTCCAGCACCGCCACATCGGCGGCGCGGATGCGCCGACACAGATGCTCGACGCCATACTCGCGCGCCAGGTGCTCGGCGATGACGATGGTGCGCGACAGCGTGGTCACCACCGAGAAATGCGTCGAGATCAGGCTGGCGATGCGCATCGCCGCCTCGGCGATGCCGATCACCGGCTTGCTGGTCAGCTCGCGCGCCGCGAGCAGCCCCGGGTCACCGAAGCAGGCGATCACGTAGCCGTCGTAGCCCTCGATTTCGCCCTGCCGGATCACCTCCAGTAGACCCGGCACGCTCAGCGATTCGTCGAAATGGCTCTCGATCGACTCCGGGCCGCTCGGCGAGGTGCAGGCGATGATCTCGGTGCCCGGCGAGGCGGCATGGCGTGCCGCTTCGCCGATCTTATCGGTCATGCTGGTGGTGGTGTTCGGGTTGATGACGCAGATTCTCATGCTCGTGCTCTCCTCGTCGCCGTGTGGCGTTGTCGTCGCGTTGTCGGACCGTGCCGCGCCGGGAGAGCGCCGCGTCAGTCCAGAATTCCGTTGAAGATCCGCTTGAAGTCCGGCAGGTCGGTGTCGACCGCCTCCATGTGCAGCGCCGCTTCCAGCTCGTCCAGGTGCTGGCCCATCGTCTGGCGCAGCGCGTCGGCGTCACCGGCTTCCAGTTCGTTCAAGAGCACCGTATGACTCTCGCAGTGGCAAGCTCCCTTCCAGGACGGGCCGTACACCGCGATGATCAGCGACGAGCGCGACAAGAGCTGCGACAGGAAGTTGCTAAGCTCCTCGTTGCCCGCCAGGTCCATCAGCCGCTGGTGGAACTGCCCGGACATCTGCAGCGCCAAGCGCTGGTTGCCGGCCTCGAGCGCCCGGTCTTCCGCCCGGGTCAGCTCGCGCAATTCCTCGAGCGCCGCCGGCGTCAGCCGGTCGACCACCTGATCCATCACCCCGGTTTCGATCAGCCGGCGCGCCGCGAACACATTGCGCGCCTCCTCCACCGTCGGCTTGCTGACCATTGCACCGCGCTTGGCCTGGATATTGACCAGCCGCTCGTGCGCCAGCCGCTGCAACACCTTGCGAATCACCGTGCGGCTGACCTCGAAGGTTTCGGCCAGCGCGTCCTCGGGCAAGCGGTCGCCGGGACGCAGCCGGTGCGCGATGATCGCCCCGAAGATGCGCTCGTATACCTGCTCGTCCTTGGTGGCGCCTTCGTTGTGGATACGCCGCAGGGTGCGGGACTTCAGCAAATCATTCATGTACACCTCGCTCGTGATTCCGTAGAGATGTATCAATCTTAACCATAATTATCGTATACATCGACGTATACAAAACACAAGTCATTCCTTCGCAAAATCGGACAGAAGGCGTCTTTTGCAACAGTGGAAACATATTCCGATAAACGGAAACGCCCCACAAATAAGCCTTGCAGCGCTGTGACGTGCGCAGTTTCTCGATGTGGAAATAAAAAACATTTCCCGTATACAAGAATTTCATCTAGCGTACACATCACGCAGCACAGACTGCACATGACAACGACGGCCCCCACAAAAGCCGACGTACAAAGACGAGATATCAGGAGAAAACCACGATGCACGAAGCACCCAACACGCCGCTGCCTCCGGGATACAGCCCGCGCCTCTACAACCACGATCTGGGCCCACTGAAGGACCAAAGCTGGAACTGGTACAACATCTTCGCGTTCTGGATGTCCGACGTGCACAGCGTCGGCGGTTATGTCTTCGCCGGCAGCCTGTTCGCACTCGGCCTGTCCAGCTGGCAGGTGCTGTTCGCGCTGGTGGTCGGTATCACCATGGTGCAGCAACTAGCCAACTTGATCGCCAAACCGAGCCAGGTCGCCGGCGTGCCCTACCCGGTGGTGTGCCGCCAGTCGTTCGGCGTGTTCGGCGCCAACATCCCGGCGATCATCCGCGGCCTGATCGCGGTAGCCTGGTACGGCATCCAGACCTACCTCGCCTCGGCGGCGCTGGTGCTGGTGATGCTGCGCTTCTTCCCGGCGCTTGCGCCGCTGACCAAGGTCAGCTTCGTCGGGCTGTCGCTGCTCGGCTGGGCCGGCTTCATGCTGATGTGGGTGCTGCAGGCACTCGTGTTCTGGAACGGCATGGAAACGATCAAACGCTTCATCGACTGGGCGGGCCCAGCGGTGTACGTGGTGATGTTCCTGCTGATGGGCTGGATCGTCTGGAAGGCCGGCTGGAACAAGATCGACTTCAACCTGAGCTCGAAGCAATTGCACGGCACGGCCATGGTCTGGCAGCTGGTGATCGCCACCGCGCTGGTGGTGTCGTACTTCTCCGGCCCGCTGCTCAACTTCGGTGACTTCTCGCGCTACTGCGGCACGATGAAGGACGTGAAGCGCGGCAACTTCTGGGGCCTGCCGATCAACTTCATCGCCTTCTCGCTGGTGACCGTCGTGGTGACCTCGGGCACGCTGCCGGTGTTCGGCCATATCATCGAGGACCCGATCGAAGTGGTCGGCAAGATCGACAACACCTTCGCGGTGGTGCTCGGCGCCTTCACCTTCATCACCGCCACCATCGGCATCAACATCGTCGCCAACTTCGTGTCGCCGGCGTTTGACTTCTCCAACGTCAATCCGGAGAAGATCAGCTGGCGCACCGGCGGCATGATCGCCGCGGTCGGCGCGATCTTCATCACCCCGTGGAACATCTTCCACTCGCCGCAGGTGATCCACTACACCCTGGACGTGCTCGGCGCCTTCATCGGCCCGCTGTTCGGCATCCTGCTGGTCGACTTCTACCTGGTGCACAAGCAGCAGATCGATATCGACTCGCTCTACAGCGCCCAGCCGAACGGCCGCTACTGGTACCGCAACGGCTACAACCCGCGCGCGGTCCAGGCGCTGATCGCCGCCACCGTGCTGACGGTGATCTTCATCATCACCCCGGGGCTGAACGAGCTGGCCAACTTCGCCTGGTTTATCGGCCTGTTCGCCGGGTCGGGCAGCTACTACTGGCTGAGCCGCCGCTACCGCCCGCTGGCCCTAGTGCCATCGGCCAACAGTTCCAAGGCCTGAGCATTTCTCCACCCAACCGGCCCTTGTTAGGCGGCGACGAAAGTCGCCGCCTTTTTTGCGTTTGCGGTCCGGTTCGGCCAACGCTTCATCGATGACACTGAACAAATTCGTCACATTGCGGCTGAATCTGCCGCTTGTCGTCTAGTGGAAACCGATCGTCGCTTTTGTCTTCACATCAAACTATATTGGCATTTAATGAGCTGACACCGCCGCTGCCAGACTGTCAGACACTGGACAGATAGCGCATCGGCCAACCAGTTAAAACGAACCGCGCCACCGCGGAAGGAGACCTGAGATGCTGAGTGCCGAACGCAAAGAACTGCCCCTAAACGGCCACCCCTACTTTCTCGCCCGCTTCGAGCTCGATCCGGCGATGCCCGACAGCGCATCGCAGTCGTTGCACGACAGCGTCGAGCTGTGGTCGTGGGCCGGCGTCGACCTGATCACGCTGGATATCTCGCGCGGCGAACCGGCATGGCTGGCCACCGAGTTGCAACGGCTCGGCCGTTTCCGCGCCGCACTGGAACTGGTACCGGCCCCGGCCCCCGCCTCGCCGCTGCAGCGGGCGTGGGATGCCGCCCGTCGCCCCACTCCCGACGGCCTGCGCTGGATCGCCTGACCAACCCCATTCATCAGCCCCCTAAGCGCGCCATGCCCTCAACAGAGGGCATGGCGCGCTCTATTTAGCATGCGGCGGCATTCATACACATAAAAGTTGCTTTTGTCGTATAAACAAGCAATTAGCATATATTCAACATTGTCTGCTACGCTCGATCACGTAGGCAGTCTGGTGGACGCCAGTCGAGCTTTGCGCCAGTCGCCTACACCGTCGTTCCAACGGCACTACACCTGGAGAATCAACGATATGAAAAAGCTCACTCTGCTGGCCTTGGCCGCCATCTTCGGTCTGACCTCGGCGGCCACCTTCGCTGAAGACCCGGCCGCTACCACCACCGCGCCGGCGGCCACCCAGTCTGCCGACCAGGCGCAGACCGCCAAGCCGGCCAAGAAGAAGGCCAGCAAGAAGAAAAAACACAAGAAACACGTGAAACACACCGGTCACAAGCCAAAAGCCGGCGAATACTACTAAGCTGTCAGCCGGCTGTAAAAAAAGGGAGCCACAGGCTCCCTTTTGCATACTGGCGACCGGCATCAGGCCAACCTCGTTCTCAGGCCGGCAACCAACCTGCGGCGATCGGCCCGGCCAACACGCGACGGTACAGTCGTTCCACCCCGCCCACCAACGCCGCCCCGCAGAGCAGCCAGAACGGCACCGCCAGGACGTAGGCCAGCGCCGCGACCAGCACGGCACCGAGCATGTCGAACGGGAAGTGCACGCCGAGAAACACCCGCGCCCAGGCGAGGGCCACGCCGACCAGCGCCATCAGCAGGCCGCAGAGCCAGGCGCGACCGAACAATAAGGTCAACACCACCGCGGCCATCACCGTGCCGTGATCGCTAGGGAACGACGAGTCGGCCGCATGCGGAATGAAGCGCACACCGAGCCCGATCATGAACGGCCGCGGATGCGGCCAGGCCTGGCCGACTACTTGTGCGATCAGCAAAGCCAGCCCCGTCACCAGCACCACTCGTATCGCCAGCGCGCGCTGCGGGCGAGCGCCCCACAGCCACAGCCCCGTCAACAGCAGCGGCACCGCGAAGATCAGGTACTGGGCGGCGACGATGCCGGCGGTGATCGCCAGGGGCGGCGTCGTCGCAGTGGCATTGATCGCCAGGAAGAGGGTGTGGTTCAGCGCTTCGAGCGGGTTCATGAAAGGGTTTCCGGTACAGGGGGAATTTGGCGCAGAGTATAACGCAGCCAGCTTAACCGAACCTTAGCCCACCCCTCTCATGCCTCGACCGGCAGCCATCCGGTCCGCGGCGAATCTCTCCCCCTTACGGCCACTGACTGAACGGCAGCGGCTCGCCGGTTTCCAGCAGGCTCTTCAGCCCGGACAGGATCGCCGGCCAGCCGCGCACGATGCCGGCGTAGACCACGCTGCCCGGTTCGAAGTCGTCGTGCGTCAGCGTCAGTCGCATGACGCCGCCCTCCACCGGCTCGAGCAGCAGGCTGACCCGCGACGGCTTCTCGAACCGGCCCGCCTCGAACGACACCGCCTGGAAGGTGTACGCCAGCATGCGCGGCGGGTCACAGACCAGTACCGTGCCGGTCAGGTCGACCTCGCCGTCCTCCTCCCACAGCGTCAACGGCGCACCGATCTGCCAGCTCGACTCGACCCGGTGCCAGTAGCGCCGGGTGAGTTCGCCATCGGTCAGCGCCTGCCAGAGCGCCTGCGGCGTGGTCGCGATATAGCAGACGTAGACAAACTTGAGCTCTTGCATGGCGCACCTCCTGACGATGCCGGCGTCGGCCGACGACGGCTAGTCCTTCGACGGGTGGGTCATCTCGATCGGCACCATCCACGCCCGGTACTGCTCCGGCGTCAGGTAACCGAGCGCCTCGGCCGCTTCGGCCAACGTCGTGCCGTCGTGGTGCGCCTTCTTGGCGATCTTGGCCGCCTTGTCGTAGCCGATATGGCGGTTCAAGGCGGTGACCAGCATCAGATTGCGCGCCAGGTTCGCCTCGATCTTCGGCAGGTTCGGCTCGATGCCGCGCGCGCAGTGCTCGTCGAACGCGAGGCACGCGTCGCCGATCAGCTCGATGCTCTCGAGCACGTTGTGCACCATCACCGGCTTGTAGACGTTGAGCTGGAAATTGCCCTGGCTGCCGGCGAACGCCACCGCCGCGTCGTTGCCGAACACCTGCACGCAGACCATCGTCAGCGCCTCGCACTGGGTCGGGTTGACCTTGCCCGGCATGATCGACGAGCCCGGCTCGTTCTCCGGGATGGTCAATTCGCCGATGCCGCAGCGCGGCCCGCTGGCGAGCCAGCGCACGTCGTTGGCGAGCTTCATCAGCCCGCCAGCCAGCGTGCGCAGCGCCGCCGACACATTGACCAGCGCATCGTGCGCGGCCAGCGCGAAGAACTTGTTCGGTGCCGAGCGGAACGGCGCGCCGGCCAGCTGGGCGATGTGCTGCGCGGCGCGGTCGCCGAACTCGGGATGCGCGTTAAGACCGGTGCCGACCGCGGTGCCGCCGATCGCCAGGTCGTAGAGCCCCGGCAGCGCCGCCTCGACGGTGGCGATACCGAAGTCGAGCTGCGCCACCCAGGCGCCGATTTCCTGGCCCAAGGTGATCGGCGTCGCGTCCTGCAGGTGGGTGCGGCCGGTCTTCACCACGTGCTGATACGCGTCGGCCTTGGCCGCCAGCGTGTTGCGCAGGCGGCGCAGCGCCGGGAACAGGTGTTCGTGCAGTTCGGCTACCACGGCGATGTGCATCGCGGTAGGGAAGGTATCGTTGGACGACTGGCCGCGATTGACGTGGTCGTTCGGATGCACCGGGGTCTTGCTGCCACGCTTACCGCCGGCGAGCTCGATCGCCCGGTTGGCGATCACCTCGTTGGCGTTCATGTTCGACTGGGTGCCCGAGCCGGTCTGGAACACCACCAGCGGGAATTCATCGTCGAGCTTGCCTGCTATCACCTCGTCGGCCGCCTGCGCGATCAACCGCGCCAGCTCGACCGGCAATTCGCCGAGCTCGGCGTTGGCTTCGGCCGCCGCGCGCTTCAGGATGCCGAGCGCCCGGATCACCGGCCGCTGCCAGCGAAAGCGCGCCACGCCGATCGGAAAATTGTCGATCGAGCGCTGCGTCTGCGCGCCCCAGTAGCGGTCTGCGGGCACCTCGATGGCGCCCATCGAATCGGTCTCGGTACGGAACTCCGTCATGGGGTGCTTCCTCCTCAAACGATGGCAACGCGGCCGGTTCGGCCAACTCACCCCCCTTAGTGTATTAGTGTACTGCTTACATCCGGTTACGCCCGCTTACCGTTGCCCCACAGACCGGCCACGTGGCGGGGCCTACGATGCCGCTGATAAAAGCCATTATGCGAAGGAAGTCCCATGCCGAAAAACTGGTCTATCCTCGGTGTCTCGCTGCTGCTGGCCGCGCCGCTGGTGCCCGCGAGCGAAACGGTGTGCAGCCCGGCACCGAACCCGGCCAGCGTGCGCTCGGCGCTCGCCCGGGTCCCCGCCCCGGCGCCACAGGCGATGCCGGTGGTCCACACCGAAGGCACCCTGCCGCATCAGGGCATCTACGACCAGTCGGTGCAGGCGAAGCGCGACTTCGACTATATGCGGGTGCTGGCGCTGGCCTGGCGCACCGAGCGGGACCAAGCCGCGCTCGACCGGCTCGCCAGCTACTTTGACGCGTGGACCGGTGTCTATCGCCCCAGCTTCAACCCGATCGACGAAACGGCCATGGACGGCATGATCGATGCGTACAGCCTCAGTCAAGCGGACTTGCCGGCCGCCACCCGAGAGAACGTGCGACTTCTCTTGCGAGACATGGCAGAAGGCTATCTCGCCCGCATGCAGGCGATGCGCGCCGAAGCCAAGGGGACGTCGATCAACAACTGGCAGAGCCATCGCGTCAAGATCGTCACGCTCGCCGCCGTGGCGCTCCGCGATAAGCGGCTGTTGGCCGCCGCACGGACGGCCTATCTTCGCCAGCTGGACGCCAATATGCGGCCGGACGGATCGGTCATCGACTTCGAGGAGCGCGACGCGCTGCACTATGTGGTCTACGACCTTGAACCGCTGACGCGCGCGGCACTCGCCGCAAGCTCGATGGGCCAGGATTGGCTGACGTTGAAAGGGCACGACGGCCAAAGCCTGCAGAAGGGACTGGACTGGCTGCTGCCCTATGCCGACGGTCGCAAGACCCATGAGGAATACGTGCACACCACCGTCAAGTTCGACCTGCAGCGACGCGACGCGGGGCTGCCGGGCTTCAGCGGTCTATGGGATCCGAAGAGTGCCAACGGGCTCTACTGGGCGGCCAGCCTGTTGGATGCACGCTATCGGCCCCTCGCCCAGGCCTTGGCGAAGAATCCGCCGCTCTGGTTATCGGCGGTCTGCAATCGGTAGAAGGCTAGCGGTCGATTTGCCCCGACGAATCGGGCAGAATGGCGGCGATTGCCCCTGCCCACCTATTGATGAAACCGTTCCTGCTCTACCTCGCCACCGCCCTGGCCGAAATCGTCGGCTGCTACCTGCCCTACCTGTGGTTGCGCCAGCAGGGATCGCCATGGTTGTTGCTGCCGGCGGCGCTCAGCCTGGCGCTGTTCGCCTGGCTCCTGACGCTGCACGAGGCGGCTTCCGGCCGGGTCTACGCCGCGTATGGCGGCGTCTATATCGGCATGGCGCTGCTCTGGCTATGGCTGGTCGACGGGATCCGGCCGAGCCTGTGGGACCTGGCCGGGGTGGCCGTCGCGCTCTCCGGCATGGCGATCATCCTGTTCCAGCCGCGTTAAGAGCCGCTAACAAACCCCTCCCGGCGTTGTTGCGCTGCCTTGCCGTACGACTTGTACTGTCTGCAGCAGCGCGCCTAGCCGGGACCGCTGCGCTGGGCTTTGTTAGCGACTCTAAGCGCTGCCGTCGTGCCCGCACGCTTGCGAAACCGCACCGCCACCCCAAACTTCCACCGCATGAAACGACTGCTCGCCCCGTTCTGGTTCCTACTCGCTAGCCTGTTCCTGCTGGAGGCCTGGCTGTGGGAACGGCTCGGCCCGCTGGTGCGCCGCTTCGTCGACTGGGCGCCGTGGCGGCCGCTCACCGAGCGGCTGTCGCGCCGCCTGGCGACGCTGTCGCCCTACCCGGCGCTGTTCTGCGTCGCGGTGCCGCTGTTGATGCTGGTGCCGTTGAAGTTCGTCGAGGTGGCACTGCTGATCCAGCAACGCTATGCGCTGGCGATCCTGACGCTACTACTGGCCAAACTGCTCGGGATGGGGGTGGCGTCGTGGCTGTTTACGATCTGTAAACCGGCGCTGCTTGAGATCGGCTGGGTGGCACGCACTTACGCCGCGCTGGTACGCGCCGTTGACTGGGCGCACGAGAAGACCGCGCCGTACCGGCGCTGGCTGGAACGCCGGCTGGCGGCCGAATCGGGCGGACGCCGCTGGCTACGGTTGCGGCGCCTGCGACGCTGGGCACAGCGGCGCTCGCGTAGAACCGGCGCCTGAGCAGGACATGCAGGAACGCTGATCATGGCCGGTCAGCCGGTCAATAACATGGCTTAGAGTCGCTAACAAAACCCAGCGCAGCGGTCCCGGCTAGGCGCGCTGCTGCAGACAGTACAAGTCGTACGGCAAGGCAGCGCAACAACGCCGTGAGGGTTTTAGCTGCGCAGAAACTCGGCTAAGCCTCGTTTTGTTAAGCGGCTCTTAGCCGGCCGCCTTGTCGAGGCGGCGTAGGAACACGCCCATCTCCTTGGCCGCCTGCAGGTCGCCCTTCAGCTCGGCCACCGCGATACCGTCCTGGTAGACCAGCCGCGCCGCGTCCGGCTTAGCAGCGGCCACCAGCACCTTGCCGAGCAGCTTCCACGCCGCCGAGTAGTCGGGCTGCATCACCAGCGCCTGGCGCAGTTGCGCCTCGGCTTCGGCCAAGCGGTTCTGGTGCATCAGCTCATTGGCGATGCCGAAGCGCAGCATCGCCCCGTCGCGTGGCGTGTCGACCAGTTTCATCAGCGCATCGAGCATCGGAGTCGTCATGGCATTTCCTCGCGATCCGCGGCGCGGCCGCGGGTCGGTGTACGTTTGACCGTCTTGTTGCGGTGCGGGATAATAGCGCGCTGGTTGCAGGAGAGCGAGGGTTCGACCCTCCGCCGAAGACGCAAGCTCCCATAATCGCTCAGGCAAAAGAACTGCAACCGCGTTATCGATAGCCGATTGGAGAGAGGCCGGCGCCAGCCGGTCCACCGAAGGGGCGAGTGGCGCCAGCCACCAAAACTCTCAGGTAAAAGGACAAGGGGAGAGGCTAACGGGCATAACGCCCGCTCGCACCCTGAAAGCGCCTTGATCATGACACTCTCCACCCTGCGTATCCGACCCTGTTCCGGCCCTTCCGGTTCCCCCGTTTCGTCGCCTCGCCCGCTTTGCCTCCGGCACCGCCCGCGCCGTTGACACGCTGACCCTTATTCCAGTCTGCGCGCGTCGGCGGCCCAGCCCGTCCGGCCCGCGCGGTTTTGCCGACTTCCTGTTTCGACCACCACCATGCTGACTTACATCTATCTGATCGCCATCACCGCCGAAGCCATGACCGGGGCGCTTGCCGCCGGCCGTCGCAATATGGACATCTTCGGCGTCTCGGTCATCGCCTTCCTGACCGCGCTCGGCGGCGGCACGGTGCGCGACATCGTGCTCGGCCACTTCCCGATCGGCTGGACCCAGCACCCCGAGTATCTGTACCTGACGCTCGGCGCGGGTCTCTTCACCGTATTCGTGTCGCGCTATATGCACCGGCTGCGCAACGTGTTCCTGGTGCTCGACGCGATGGGCCTGGTGGCATTCACGCTGATCGGCAGCAACGTCGCGCTCGGCATGGGTTACCAGCTGCCGGTGGTGGTGGTCGCCGGCATGATCACCGGCATCGCCGGCGGCGTGCTGCGCGACGTGCTGTGCAACCGCGTGCCGGTGGTGTTCCGCCAGGAGCTGTACGCCAGCGTGTCGTTCGCGGTCGCCCTGCTCTACCTCGGCCTGCACCACCTCGGCGTCGGCGACGACGTCAACACCGTGGCTGGTTTCGCGCTCGGCCTGACGATCCGGCTCGGCGCGGTCTATCGCGGCTGGAATCTGCCGACCTTCTCGTATCAGCGGCGCCTGCACTGAACGTTGGCCGAAGAGTAGACACGACAAAGCCAGCCCGAACGGGCTGGCTTTTTTCATGCCGGAGCCTATCAGACACTGGCCTCAGCCAGCTCACGGGCACGCCGCAGCGAGCGAGAATGCTGCCCCGCTGCGGCAGCGCGCCGGACGCGAGGTCGGCGTGCGCGGCAGCAGCATACTGTTCCAGGTGGTGAGTTTCAGGTCATCGGGATAGCGGCGTGGGCCGGCAGAGCGGCGGCCAATAGAAGGCTGCATAGGTGTAGCGACCTGCATTTGAAACCGGTCTGAACTGCAATCGACGCAATTTCATGACAGAAATAACTGCAACCATCTATCCCACTCGTTCTGACTGGACTGGTTGCAGTTAATCCTGTCCTGGCGTGATGTAATGCAGTCCTGGCCGGTGGAATGCAGTCCTCTACAGCTAACGAGGCCGGAGGATGTACACGATGCCCTAGCCGGGCAGCAGCTTGGCCGTATCCCGATTGGCCAATCACTCTTTGGCCGGTAACATCAGGGCACGGTCACCAAGGTCATGTTTAACGCTGGAGTCATACGGCCGTACCCGACACTCGGCCGGCCACCCAGGCGCCTTGGTGGTCCTCAAGGGCCCGCTCGACGAACTAACGGCCTACCCGCATCTTGATGGAGCTCGCAAAGGTGAGCGTACCTTCCTCTTTTTATCAGCAGTTCGGTATGCGTTCCTTGTTCGATGATTCGGCCTGATTCCATTACAACGATGCGATCGGCAAAACGTACAGTCGTCAAACGATGTGCAATGATCAGCGTTGTGCGCCCGGTCGATGCCGCTTGCAGAGAGTCGATCACGACGCGCTCGGATATTGCATCGAGTCCGCTCGTTGGCTCGTCCAAAATTAAAATTGGTGCGTTTCGCAGAATGGCTCTCGCAATTGCGATCCGCTGCTTCTGGCCGCCGGAAAGGCTTGTCCCGCGTTCGGAGACGCGCGCCTCATAGCCAAGCGGCTTCTGTCGAATAAACTCATCAGCGTTTGCCGCAATAGCAGCGGCAACTATTTCAGCGTCAGTGGCGTCTGGTCGGCCGAAAGCAATATTGTCTCGAATCGTTCCATTGAAAAGCAGCGAGTCCTGGAGCACGAGACTCACATGGTCGCGCAACGATTGAACCTGATAATCGCGAATGTCCTCGCCATCGAGAAAAACAGCGCCGCTAGTCGGGTCAAAAAATCGCGACACAAGACTCACCAGACTGCTCTTCCCTGCGCCCGTAGCTCCGACAATGGCAACGGTTTCGCCGGCCGCAATACGCAGGTTGATGCCAGAGAGTACCGGGTGGTTCGAATCGTATTCGAATGAGACGTCGCGGAACTCTATTTCGCCCTTGAGCGTTTTTACCTGTTTCGCTCCCTTACGGTCAGCTACTTCCGTGCTTACCGCCAACACATCCGCGATGCGCTCGGCACCAATGGTGGCCTTGTTAAAGGCAAACGAAAGACGGGACAACGCTTTCATCGGTGCATACAGATTCGTGACGTAAGCAAAGAAGACGATGACATCACCGGTCGTTAACTCGCCCGCGATGACGCGGGTTGCGCCATACCAGATTACGATTGCCAATCCCGCGGCCGCCAACAAATCAACCAACGGCGCGACCCGAGCGCGATAGCGCACACCTTCTAGGTAAGCTGCCAGACTGTTTGAACCCTGGGCGTTGAATCGTTCATCCTGTTTCTGTTCCTGCGCCAGCCCTTGCACGACGCGAATAGAAGCCAGCGTTTCCTGCGCAACAGAAGCAAGCAAACCATCGCTCGTGCGAGCGGCACGAGACGCCTTGCGGATACGCCCCGTGTAACTGAAAACAATCCAGAATAATAGTGGAGCTACAGAAAGCGCTGCCGATGCAAAACGCCAATCCAACCAGAACATTATCGACACCATCCAGATCAGCAAAAACACATTGCTGACTAAAATAATGGTGCCGTCCGCAATCAAATCCTGCATCGCGGTAATGTCAGTCGTGAGGCGCGTAACCAAATCGCCTGTGCGCTGGCGATCGTGAAACCGTAGAGAAAGGCGCTGCATGTGGCCAAACAATTTGCAACGCAGTGAGAACACGAAACGTTGTCCAATGACACCCATGGACTTTGTGAAGAAGTAGGTAAGCAACCCCGTGCTCGTCGCTATGAGAAGCGTGGTAGCGCACGCGCCATAAACAATGTGCATTGGTTCCAGAGAAGCATGCCCCAACCAGTTACCAATCCACGGAACGCGCGTTGGTCTATGCGTGAAGACAAAGTCGATGACAACCTTGAGCGGCCAAGGGCGCAGGGCCGTCAGCATGGCATCCAACAACATCGCGAAGAAGGCCAAAAACAACTTGGCTCGAAAGGGACGAAGCAACGGCGTGAGGTGCGGCGACCATTGACTGATACTCTTTTCTACTGTCGACTCTTCGGACATTTTTTATTCCGACGGCTCCGGCTGAAGCAGTTCAAGAAGCCCACAGCCGTTCTCAATTTTCAGCATAGACGCGTGGTCGCCGGAGACTTGCGCCAGAATTCGTAGTATCCGCTCTGCGCCATTTCCCCTTAAAACCTTTGGCTGATAATTCACTCGGGGGTCACGGTTTTTCACATAGACGGGATAAACGTAGACCGACGTCTTCGTTTCCTCGAACCGGAGACCGAGCAGGAGTGATTCG
Organism: Crenobacter sp. CS_VA4; assembly: GCF_055597485.1. Taxonomy (NCBI): domain Bacteria; kingdom Pseudomonadati; phylum Pseudomonadota; class Betaproteobacteria; order Neisseriales; family Neisseriaceae; genus Crenobacter; species Crenobacter sp. CS_VA4. The sequence continues at coordinate 8,220 of NZ_JBVMAE010000016.1, read as the reverse complement.
CCCCGACTATTTCCAGAACCAAAGGTGAAGTTGCCCACACTAAAAAAAATCGGGCGGCCACGGTAAATTTCGAAAGGCTGAACAATATGCGGATGATGGCCGATCACGACGTCGGCCCCGCAGTCCACGGCAAAGCGGGCTTTTGCGCGGTCTTCCGGCGATGGTTCACGCTCGTAGGGAACCCCCCAGTGAAAGGTCACAACCACGCGGTCAACTTGTGTTCGCAGAGCACCAATATCCGCAACCAACTCCTCCGGCAGGTCCATGGCGCTGCCGGGCAAATTGGCGCTAGCAGACGTTCTCTGGTTCCAATAATAGCCAAGCAGTCCCACACGATAGGGGCCGGCTTGCAAGATGCTCGGCGCGTGAGCCGTTTGCTTGTTTGCGCCAGCACCGATTGCCGCAACCCCGGCCTGCGCCAACGCGTCTAGCGTTTCCAAGACTCCCTCGCGCCCGCAGTCGAGCAAGTGATTATTCGCCAACGTGACCACGTTGATTCCCGCGCGCCGCAGCGATTTCGCCAGCTTTGGATTAACGCGATAGGTGTAATTTCGCTCCTGCTTTTGGGCTTCACGCGCGAAAGGGCCTTCCAGATTGCCGAGCCCGATCGGCGAACGTCGCAGTAACGGCAGCACGGCTCGAAAGGGATAATCCGAGCCGAATTCGCTGATGACCTTCCTCGCTCGCCCTCCCTGCATGATGTCACCAACAGCGATTAATGAGAACGGTGGTTCATTCAATGTTTGCAGATGTGCTTCCAGCGCCTCGCCAGAATAGAGGTCTTCTGATTCCGGAATTTCATCTAATGAGACGTATTTAAGCAGCTCTTGCGTCGCAGGGCAGGACTCCAGAAGCGAAGCACGAGACAGACTCAGGAAAGCGCGGTCAAAGTCGGCGGTTAACATAATTTTTCTTCCACTTTCACTTCGGGAAAAATACCGCGTCTTTCAAAGAGTTTTAGGATTAATGCGCGATGCCGGCTCTCGAAGAGCATTTCGTCCGCCTGTAGCAAAGCGCTCAGACCTACCGCGAAACCTTCTCGCGCTTTGCTAGCGCTTTTAACGGTCGGAGGATGCTCATCGCCCATCAATCGTCCTATGAGAAGCAAAGCCTGAAGAAGAAGAAGGTCCGTGCTCCGCGCACCATTCGGTTCACTGGCGGACAAATTCGCGCGTAAGTCCCATAGTGCTGCGCCCCAAATTGTGCCATTAAGATGGGGATCGGCTTTTTGGTCGTGGTCAAAGGCCGCCATCGTTTTCGACGATGTCAGGCTGCGAGGATGGACTACCTCATCGTCGTGTCGATGATGCCACGCCCAGATATGCGGGGTGCCGAGCATTGTTGCTGCCCAGTAATCGCATGTGCCTTCGTCCATATCGGTCTTACGATTGCTTTGTTTGTCCCGCGAGCGAAGGGCATTGGCACGAAAATCCGCAGTATGCCGCGTGATGTGGTGCCCATATTCGTGGTAAAGGATCCCAGCATTGTGCGATGCGATAGCGCGATATTTTCTGCCAGTATGTTCAGCTAGCGCACCGTACTGCCATAGTTGTCTCCCAGGGCCGAGATGGATCTCACCGTCGGGCGAAACCGGATCATGCTCCGGAATGTCATATTTCCGACTAGGCAGACGGTAGTGACCACCTTGAAATGGCACCCAGGTTTCTCCGCGAAGAAGCCCGTCGCGAACTCCCTCTGATCTATACGTCGCGGCATGGTGAGCGTTCACCACCGCGGTTACCCGTGGAAGCGGGGGGGCTCCCAACTCCGCGAGCAACTCGTGAACGTATGAGGCGATGCGGTCAAGGTGGTAATAAGTGTTGACCTCCCCAAAATGCGCAGCGCCGACGTAGCGAGACCGATAAGAATGAAGTTCAACTTTATCCACGCGCGGTCCGCCACGGCCCGGATCGTACAAAAAATCACCTTGGGCATCGGGTTGAGCATCTCCGAGTAGTACTGGTCGAACCTGGCCCGTCATTAGGTCTACGTCGTTCACGCAGGCCGCATTGCGGACGCGTACGTATCTCCCCCAAAGACCTCCCCTCCGTTCTCTTTCAGTATCGAGATTGGAGAGTGCAACAACCTCTTCGCTAATCCGTCCATGTAGCGGGTGCGTGGGATCCTGAGTCCATATGTAGACTCGGCCACGATTCATCGTCGAAATCTCGCTCATTCCGTTATCCATCAATTAGGATGGCGCCCGGAGGTATGGTTTGTAATATCTGGCACAAACTACTCGAACGCGAGCCATTTTATAAATTTGTCATAACTCAAGCGACACTGACGAATTCAAGTCGATCGTTGCAACCAAGGCGTTGTTCAATTCACCGCGCTGCAATTCCTTGGCTGTCAAGCAGCGTACGTTTGTAGCCCCTTGCGCCTCGCGCATCGCCAGAGCACTCATGGAAATAACGCCCGAAATGGCGACCGGTTTGATCCCCCAACCATCAAGGACCCGCACCCCGCCAGCCGCAGACACCGGATCACCAGTGGCATAAACCCAATGATTCACTGTCTCATTGAAAGCGCTGCATTGAAGCAATGCTGATGTCTCCGTTTGCAAAATACCGTCCGCGATTTCGACCACCACCCAAGTCGCACCGAGCGAGGCGGCATGGTTCAAAAGCAGGTGATGCAAGCGAAGAAGGTCTTCTAGCGAAGCGAGGTGTGTGGATGGGAATCCACCATCGATGAAATCCAAGGCGGGCTCGGCCCCGGCGTCGAGCATTCCCCAGGTATCCCGACCGCTCGCTGTCCCCGTGAGCTTGATGCCAGCTACGCGTTCCCCCCGTTGGCGCAAACCAATAATCAAGCTCTTCGCCGTGTGCGTCTTTCCTGCATCCATTGAACTACCACAGACCACCATAACCTGCGGCTTATGTGAACCTGACGTGGGTGAGATACTAAAATCGCGAAGCTGTAGAGGACGTCCTTCACCATCTCCAAGCGCTCCGATGATTCGCAATTTGCTTGGCTCTGCCACATTCGCGTGCTTGCTCTCGACAAGGCCGCATAGTCCCCCCATGGAAAGCAAGTCACACGCCTCGCCGTTGATACGCGCATAACCTTCGAACTGCTCTGTCGCATATCGATTTCCGAAGACAACTGCCAGCAGATCGCTCTCATGCAGGGAGGCAAGCCGCCCGTTAGCGAGTTCCAATCGGGTATTTTTGCCGATCCTTTCTAATCGCGCTAACGCGATGTCGCCCGCTGCTGGTGAGGTTGGGCAGGGAAGCAACATCTCAAATTTCGACTGCGGAACCCGACGCAAGCCGTAAGGAATGCGCATGCATGCGCGAATGTCTTCGGATAATCTTTGATTCATATAATTCTTTTCCGATGAATATAACGCATTGATTTATAATGCATTAAATAACAACTTTTGCACGGCACCGGGCGCTGTCAACATACGTTTCCCCTCTAACACAGATCTTTCAGTCACGAACTGCAATCATTTTAACGATAGACGCGAATCCATCCTCGAACAACGTTCCATCATATTCCTCGGCTGGAGCCCTACCGGTCAAGCGCTGCCCGCACTGCGCCCATAACGAGGTGCGGCCGTGGGGGCGTAGCAGTGGCTTGCAGCAGTACGCCTGCCGGCATTGCGGCAAGACCTCCAACGCGCTTACCGGCACCCCGCAGGTACCATTGCGGCAGCGCGAGCAGTGGCTCACTTTCGCCGAGGCGTTGAGTGAGAGGCTATCGGTGCGCAAATCGGCCTCTGCTGTGGCATGACAAGAACACGGCCTTTCTGTGGCGACAGCGCTTTCTGCATCTGCCGGCCGAGCACAAAGCCAAGCGCGAGAGTGGCATTGTCAAAGTGGACGAGACCTATTTCCTGGAATCATTTAAGGGGCGACGCCAACTCCCTCATCCGGCGGCACGCAAAGCGGCCAAACTCGGCCTGTCGGCGGGGCAGATTCCGGTGCTGATTGCCTGTGACCGGGTCGGCGCCACCGCCGACTTTGTGCTTCCCAAGGCCGCCAAGAAGCATATCGGGCGGTGCTCAAGTCCCTGCTGGCGACCGATGCGATTCTCTGCCCCGATGGCGGTGGCGGAGGCGTCTATGCTGCCGTGGCCCGAGAGCATGGCTTCACCCATCGTCATGTCAACGTCCGGGCCGGCATCAAGGTCGTGAGCAAGGTCTATCACGTGCAGAACGTCAACGCCTACGCCAGCCGGTTGAAAGAATGGATGCGCCGCTTTCATGGCGTGGCGACCAAGTACCTCCCCAATTACCTTGGCTGGCGGCGCATGCTCGAACGCACCGGGCGTACCCTCAATCCCACGCTGTGCTTGGCGCAGACGCTTGGTCAGTTTGCGATTCAACAGTTAATTCAGACATAGCCAAATGAAACCGCCATGAGGATCAAGTCGATCAACGTACGCAACCAGTTCCGCGGCATCATCAAGGAAATCATCGAGGGCCCGGTACTCTCCGAGGTGGACGTGGAAACCCCGGCCGGCATCGTCACCTCGGTGATCACCTCGCGCTCGGTGCGCGAGCTGGAGCTCGGTGTCGGCTTCGAGGTGATCGCCTTCGTGAAGTCCACCGAGGTATCGATCGCCAAGCTGTGAATCGTTCGGCCAGAAACAAAGCCGGCGTCCCAAGGGGTGCCGGCCTTGTTAATTCAAGGCAGCGTGGGCTGCCACCTACTCACTCCAGCGCCATTGCCCCGCGACCAATGCTCCCAGCGTACCTGCCGCGGGTCATGACGCGATACGGGTCTGCGCCGCGGCGAAGGCAATAGCAGCCGGCGGTGCCCTATCATTTTAAACCGATGCCACCGTCAGTCCGCGGCCAACCTCGCGCTCGGCGTTACCGTACCGAACACCAGCAAGTCCACCGACTGCCGTGCCGCTTCAGCCAGCGCCGCATCCGGCCCAGCCACCTGACTGGCGACGATCAGCCCCTCGCCGAGCAGGTAGAGCCGCTGCGCGGCAAGGACAGCGTCATTCGCGCCGGCCTCGGCACAGACAGCCTCCAAAAAGACCCTGACCGCCTGCTTGTGCTCGGCGGCGATGAGGTGCGCCGGATCGGTACGGTCGGCGTATTCGGCTGCCGCGTTGATGAAGGCGCAGCCGTTGAAGTCCGGCTCGCGTGCCCAGGCGGCGATGAAGTCGATATACGCTGCCGGTCGCTCGGCCGGCGGCACGGCCTGCACGGACGCGCTCATCCGCGCCATGAACTGCTCGTCGCGCAACCGCAGCGCGGCGTGCACCAACGCCTCCTTGGTCGGGTAATAACGGTACAGGGTCTTCTTGGTGACGTCGCCTTCGCGACTGAGCTGCTCGACGCCGGTGGCGTGAAAGCCCTGCCGGTAAAACAACCGCAACGCCGCGTCGACCAGCTGATCCGATTTGCTCATGAATGATTGCCGCCTGTCGTATCGATACCCGCGCAGTATGCGGCATCGCCCGGCTCAAGTAAACCGATCGGTTGACACAAGTATACCGAACGGTTTACTTTGCCGACACACCCACCACCGGAGCACCACCATGGCCGTTTCGTTTCGCCTGCAACCCTCCGCGGCACCCGCCGCACCACAGCTGCGCTTCATCGTCGCGTCGATGCTCGGCGCCATGCTGGCGATCGGCCTGACCGGCTGGCTCAGCCAGCGCTCCGGCACACCCTGGCTGATGGCGCCGTTCGGCGCCAGCTGCGTGCTGGCCTTCGGCCTGCCCGATTCGCCACTGGCCCAGCCTCGCAGCATCGTCGGTGGCCACCTGGTCGCGACGCTGGTCGGCCTCGTGGTGCTGCATACGCTGGGCGATGCCTGGTGGGCGGCAGCGCTCGCCGTCGGATTGGCGCTGGCGCTGATGCAGCTGAGCCGTACCGTCCACGCGCCGGCCGGGGCCGACCCGCTGGTGGTGCTGGCCAGCCACGCTCCGGCCGGTTTCCTGCTGACCCCGGTGTTAGCCGGCTCCTTGGCGATCGTCGCGGTCGCGTACTGCGTCAACAATCTGCGCGCCCGCGGCAGCTACCCGCGCTATTGGCTCTAAACGCGCTTCGACCAACAAAAAAGGCGTGCCCGCGGGCACGCCTTCGTTGTGCGAAACGACGCTCAGTAATCCCGCTCCGGCACTAGCACGGTACGGTTGCCGTTGCTCTCCATCGCGCTGACGATGCCGGCTTCTTCCATCTGTTCGATCAAGCGCGCGGCGCGGTTGTAGCCGATGCGCAGGTGACGCTGCACCGACGAGATCGACGCCTTGCGGGTCTTCATCACGATGCCGACCGCCTCGTCGTAGAGCGGGTCGTCCTCGCTGCCGCGACCGCCGCCGTTGCCGGCCGGCGCCGCCTCGTCGCTGTCGGCCGAACCGGTCAGCAGGTCCTCGACATAGTCCGGCTCGCCGAACTGCTTCAGGTACTCGACCACCGCGTGCACCTCCTCGTCGGCGACGAAGGCGCCGTGCACGCGCTGCGGGTAACCGGTACCCGGCGGCAGGTAGAGCATGTCGCCCTGGCCGAGCAGACTCTCCGCGCCCATCTGATCGAGGATGGTGCGGCTGTCGACCTTGCTCGACACCTGGAAGGCGATCCGGGTCGGGATGTTCGCCTTGATCAAGCCGGTGATCACGTCGACCGACGGGCGCTGCGTCGCGAGGATCAGGTGGATGCCGGCGGCGCGGGCCTTCTGCGCCAGACGCGCGATCAACTCTTCGATCTTCTTGCCGGCCACCATCATCAGGTCGGCAAACTCGTCGACCACCACCACGATGAACGGCAACGGCGATAGCGGCTCCGGGTCGCCCGGCGTCAGGCTGAACGGGTTGGGGATCTTCAGCCCGGCCGCTTCGGCGTCGCGCAGCTTCTGATTGTAGCCGTCGAGGTTGCGCACCCCGAGCGCGCTCATCAGCCGGTAGCGCTTCTCCATCTCGCCGACGCACCAGTTGAGCGCATTGGCGGCGAGCTTCATGTCGGTGACCACCGGCGCCAACAGGTGCGGAATGCCGTCATAAACAGACAACTCCAGCATCTTCGGGTCGATCATGATGAAACGCACTTCGTCCGGCGTAGCCTTGTAGAGCAGGCTCAGGATCATCGCGTTGACACCGACCGACTTACCCGAGCCGGTGGTACCGGCGACCAGCAGGTGCGGCGCCTTGCCGAGGTTCATCGTCACCGGCAGGCCGGTGATGTCCTTGCCGAGCGCCAGCGTCAGCTTGGATTCCGGCCCCTGGAACACCTGGTCGGCGAGGATCTCCGACAGGCGGATCATCTCGCGCACCGGGTTGGGCAGCTCGAGGCCCATGCAGGTCTTGCCCGGGATGGTCTCGACCACGCGGATAGACGCGAGGCCGAGCGCCCGCGCCAGGTCCTTCATCAGGTTGACCACCTGGCTGCCGCGCACCCCGACCGCCGGCTCGACCTCGTAACGGGTGATCACCGGGCCGGCGTAGGCGTCGACCACGCTGACCTTCACCTTGAACTCGGCGCACTTCTCCTCGATCACGATGCCGCGTTCGATCAGCACGTCCTCGCTCATCGCCACATGCGCGTCGTCGGCCGGGTGCAGTAGCGATAGCGGCGGCAGGCAGTCGTCGCCATAGATCACCGGCAGGATGTGACGGCGCGCCGGCGCCTCCTCGACGTCATCGACCGCGACGGCCTCTTCGCCCCAAGGCAGGGCATCGAACGCTGCATCGGCCGTGTCGTTCTGCGGCGACTCGGCCGTTGCCGCCTCCTCTGTCTGACGGACCCGCTCCCAAGGCGGGAGAATGCTTGCCCGCTCCATCTGAGGAGGCGCTACCGGGGCGTACTCCACCGGCTCCACCGCCTGCTGGAGTGGGGCCGGCACAGGGACCGACAAGAGCATCGCCTCCGCCGCGACCTTTACCGGCTCCGCTTCGGCCAAGGCACGGGGCTCGACGCTCGCCGGACTGTCGGCTTCAGGAAGGCGAGTCGACTCGCCCTGCCTGCTGACCGCGGCCGGATCCGGCCATACCGGGTTTGGGATCGCCACGACCTCTTCCACTACGCTCGGCCGCTCCGCCACCTCGTCGATCACTGCCCACACCAGGCCGTTGCGCTGGACCGGAGTAACAGAGAGCCGCGGCGCGCTCACGGCACCGTTACTCGCCGGAGTCGGAGTCTCCAACGAGGCTGCCCCGAAGCCGCCGAACGCACGCGGTTGCGGTTGCGGTTGCGGTTGCGGTTGCGGTTGCGGTTGCGGTTGCGGTTGCGGTTGCGGTTGCGGTTGCGGTTGCGGT
>NZ_JBVMAE010000015.1:0-109785 GCF_055597485.1 Crenobacter sp. CS_VA4 | reverse complement strand
AGCAAGCTTCGATCCATGCTCTGCACCCCAAAAGGCTGAATCAGAGCACAAATCCTCTACTGTGAACACGCCCTAGGGCGAAAGTCACTCAGTCGCGCAATTCGCGCCCGGTCAGCTTCAGGAACACGTCCTCCAGGTTGGCCGGACGGCGCACATAGCGCAGCCCGGTTTCGGGCAATTGAGCGACCAATCGGTCGAGTTCTTCGCCGTAGAAAAACACCGTTTCGCCGCTTTCCTCGCGCCGGGTGCCGGGGTGCAGCAGCGGCATCCAGCCGAGCGCACCGTCGCCATAGACCTCCAGCACGTCCGGCTCGATATGGCTGTTGATTAGCTCGCGCGGGCTGCCTTCGACGATCAGCCTGCCGTTGTCCATCACCGCCAGTCGTCCGGCCAGCCGCTCGGCCTCGTCCATGAAATGGGTGGTCAGCACCAGCGTCTTGCCCTGCTGGGTCAGTCGACGCAGTCGCTCCCAGATCAGGTGGCGGGCCTGCGGGTCGAGGCCGGTGGTAGGCTCGTCGAGGAAGATGATGTCGGGGTCGTTGACCAGCGCCCTCGCCAGCGTCAGCCGGCGTTTCATTCCGCCGGACAATTCGCCGACCTTGGCGTCTGCGCGGCCGGTGAGGCCGGCGAACTCGAGCAGTCGCGGCACTTGCGCATAGAGGCCGGGGTCGGGCAGGCCGAAGTAGCGTCCCCACACCACCAGGTTCTCCGCCACGGTGAAGTCCGGGTCGAGGTTGTCGAACTGCGGTACCACGCCGACCCGGACCCTGGCCTCGCGCGCTCGTTTCGGAATCGACTCGCCACATAGGCTGATCGTACCGGCGTCCGGATCGATTAGCCCGAGGGCCAGTTTCATTGTGGTGGTCTTGCCGGCGCCATTCGGCCCCAACAGCCCGAAGCATTCGCCGGCTTGGACATGAAAGCTCACATCGTCGACCACGGCGCGGCCGTTGTAGCGTTTCACCAAACCGGCGATTTTTAGCATGTCCGCTCCTTGAGGCTACTCAACAATGCCATACGCAAGCCTTTCGAGCCCGCTGTGAGTTGGATATCATGGCGTCTCGGCCGTGGTGTTTGTCGCATCACGGCCTGCTTTTTTTGATGTTGAACGAGGAGTGTAGTGATGTCGACCCTGCCGCCGATTACCGTTTCCAGTCTTGACTACGATCGCCTGACCGACCTGATCGCGTCGGTATCGGCTCGTGACGTGCCAGGGGTGTCCGCGCTGGAGCGAGAGCTGGAGCGGGCGGAGGTCGTCGAACCTTCCGCCATGCCGGCCAATGTGGTCACGATGAACAGTCGGGTGCTGGTCAGCGATGCCCGTGACGGTGAGGAGCGTGAGCTGACGCTGGTTTATCCGCGCGACGCCGACTTCGAACAGGGGCGGATCTCGATCCTGGCACCGGTCGGCAGCGCCCTGCTCGGCCTGTCGGTAGGTCAAAGCATCGTCTGGCCGCTGCCCGACGACAAGGAAACCCGGTTGACCGTGCTGGCGATCCATTACCAGCCCGAAGCCGCCGGTGACCTGCACCGCTGACGCGCCCATCGCTTGCCCGGTAACGCATTCGGCCAACCTCTGCAGGTTGGCCGAAGTGTTTTTTGCTGCTTACAGGCAGCGCTGGATCATCTGCGCCAGCGGCACCAGCTTGCCGTGGAAGAAGTGGCTGGTGCCAGGGAATACCACCACCGGCAGCCCTTGTGGACGCGCCCAGTCGAGCACCGCCGACAGAGGAATCACCTCGTCTTCCTCGCCGTGGATCACCAGCGTATCGGCCGGCACGTCGGGGGTTGGAATCGGGTACTTGCCGACCGCCACGCCCATCAGCAGCAGCTTGTCGGCGTCGATGCGCGCGCGGGTGCGGGCGGCGACGAAGCCGCCGAATGAGAAGCCGGCCAGCACCAGCGCGGCGTCGGCACCGTGTTCGCGGCGAGCGTGCTCGACCACCGCGATCGCGTCGTCGACCTCGCCCTGGCCGTAGTCGTGCGTGCCCTCGCTTTCGCCGACGCCGCGCAGGTTCGGGCAGTAGCAATGGTAGCCGAGCTGCGACAGCGCCTTGGCGGTAGTCTGTACCACCTTATTGGTGTTGGTGCCGCCCTGGGTCGGGTTCGGGTGACAGATCACCGCGATGCCGCGGACGTCGCCCTGCGCCGGTACTACGATGGTTTCCAGGCCGCCGACCGGGCCGGCGATGGTGATTTTTTCTGGTTGCTTCAGCATCAGACTTTCAGCCTTTCCACCTCGCGGCCGTTGACCAGGTGTTCATCGACGATTTCGTCGATATCTTCCTTGTCGACGAAGGTGTACCAGGTGCCCTGCGGGTAGATCACCAGCACCGGACCGTCGTCGCAACGCCCCAGGCAGCCGGACTTGCTGACCCGCACCTTGCCCGGGCCGTTCAGCCCCAGCGCCTTCACCCGGTCTTTCAGGTGGCCGAGCATCTCGGCCGAGCCGAAGTCGGCACAGCAGCCCTCGCCCGGCGCGCGCTGGTTGCAGCAGACAAACACGTGATTTTCAAAGAAGCTCATTTTCAATTCCGCAGTGTCTCGATAAATCCATTCGGCCGACCGCTTATTCGCTGTCGGCCCAGCCGGTGGCGCCATGCAGTGCGGCGTTCTCGAACTTGGCGTAGTGGCCGACGAAGGCGAGCCGCACCTTGCCGGTCGGACCGTTACGGTGTTTGCCGATGATCGCCTCGGCCAAGCCCTTGTCCGGCGAGTCCGGGTTGTAGTATTCGTCGCGGTACATGAACAGGATCAAGTCGGCGTCCTGCTCGATGGCGCCCGATTCGCGCAAGTCGGACATCATCGGGCGCTTGTCGGTGCGCTGCTCAACGGACCGCGACAGCTGCGACAAGGCGATCACCGGCACCTGCAGCTCTTTGGCCAGGCCCTTCAGGCCGCGCGAGATCTCGCCCAGCTCCGACGCCCGGTTGTCGTTGCGACCGGAGCCGCTCATCAGCTGCATATAGTCGATCACGATCAGGCCGAGCTTGCCGCCGAACTGGCGGGCCAGGCGGCGGGCCCGGGCACGCAGTTCGAGCGCGGTCAGCGCCGGCGTTTCGTCGATGTACATCGGCGCCTCGGACAGCTTGCCGATTGCGGTGGTCAGCTTGCTCCAGTCCTCGTCCTGCAGACGGCCGGTGCGTAGCACGTGCTGGTCGAGTCGCCCCACAGAACCGAGCATACGCATCACCAACTGGGTGCCGCCCATCTCCATCGAGAACACGGCAACCGGCAAGCCCGCTTCGACCGCCACGTGCTCGGCGATGTTCATCGAAAACGCGGTCTTACCCATCGACGGGCGACCGGCCACGATAATCAGGTCACCCGGTTGCATGCCGGAGGTCTTGGCATCGAGATCGACAAAGCCGGTCGGGATCCCGGTCACCTCGTCCGGGTTGTCACGGCTGTAGAGCATGTCGATGCGGTCGACCACTTCTTTCAACAGTGCCGGCATCTCGAGGAAGCCCTGCTTCGACTTGGCGGTGCTCTCGGCGATCTGGAACACCTTGTTCTCGGCTTCATCGAGCAGCTGCGCCGCGTCGCGTCCCTGCGGGTTGTACGCCGATTCGCTGATTTCGGTGCCGACCTGCGCGAGCTGGCGCATGACCGAACGCTCGCGGACGATCTCGGCGTAGCGGCGGATGTTGGCGGCAGACGGCGTGTTCTGCGCCAGCGTGGCGAGGTAGGACAGGCCGCCGATATTGCCGAGTTCGCCATTCTGGTCGAGGTGCTCAGACACGGTGACCACGTCGGCGGCACGTGCTTGCTCGATCAGCCGGGAGATGCTGCGGTAGATCAGCCGGTGGTCATGGCGGTAGAAGTCGCCCTCGCTGACCACGTCCGCGATCTTGTCCCAGGCCTGGTTGTCGAGCATCAGGCCACCGAGCACGGATTGCTCGGCCTCGATCGAATGCGGTGGTGTGCGCAACGCCACCATGGCGCTGTCGGTACTTAGGTCGAAATCGTTCATCAGGAAAACTGGTTGGCGTGCCGTTTGCACGGTGCGATGTGGGGAGGCAGTGATTTTATCATCGAAGCGGGTAGCCTCGCCGGGTGGATACGGGCTGGAATGTACGCGCTCAGCAATGTTGCCCCGCCACATAGCCGGACGACCACGCCCACTGGAAGTTGTAGCCGCCCAGCCAACCGGTCACGTCGACCACCTCGCCGACGAAGAACAGCCCCGGCACCGACTTGGCCATCATCGTTTTCGAGTCGAGCTGCTTGGTGTCGATGCCGCCGCGGGTGACCTCGGCCTTCTTGTAGCCCTGCGTGCCGTTCGGCAACAGCGTCCAGCGCGCTACCGTTTCGGCCAACTGGCGGCGGCGCTTGGCCGACAGCTCGCGTACCCGGATGTCCAGCCCCTGCCCGGCCAGCCACACTTCGGCGAACCGCTTCGGCCAGCCCAGCTCGGCCAGTGCGTTGGCGAGCTTCTGCTCGCTGCCCTCGCGTTCGGCCAACTCGGCGTCCAGATCGACGCTCGGCAGTAGGTCGAGCGTCAGCGATTCGCCCGGTCGCCAGTACGACGAGGCCTGCAGGATCGCCGGGCCGGACACGCCCTTGTGGGTGAACAGCACGTTCTCGCGGAACTTTGCCTTGCCGGCACGGGCCTCGACGTCGAGCGCGATGCCGGCCAACGGTGCGAAACGCTCAGCATCGTCGACGTGGAAGGTCAGCGGAACCAGCGCCGGCGCCAGCTCGGTGACGGTCAGGTCAAACTGTTCGGCTAGCCGATAGCCAAACGGCGTCGCGCCGATCTGCGGGATCGACAGGCCGCCGGTCGCCACCACCAGCGATTCGCATGCGAACTCCCCGAGCGAGGTCTTCAGCATGAAACGATCGCTTCGGCCGACCTCGTGGACGATCACCCCCATCGCCCGCTCGACATTGCCGGCGCGGCACTCGGCGTCGAGCAGGCCGATGATCTGTTGGCTCGATTCGTCGCAGAACAACTGGCCGAGCGTCTTCTCGTGGTGGGCGATGCCGTAGCGATCGACCAGCGCGATGAAGTCGTGCTGGCTATACTGCGCCAGGGCGGAGCGCACAAAGTGCGGGTTGGCCGAAAGGTAACATTCCGGACGTACATTCAGGTTAGTGAAGTTGCAGCGGCCGCCGCCCGAGATGCGGATCTTCTCTGCCAGCTTGACCGCGTGGTCGAGTAGCAGCACGCGTCGACCGCGTTGGCCGGCGCTGGCGGCGGCCATCAGGCCCGCCGCACCCGCGCCGAGCACGATGGCGTCGAAATATCGAGACATAACGAGATAAACCCTAGTTATTTAGTCAACTATTGGCGAGAGTCTGCTAATTCCAGTAATATTTCCCCTGTCAGTCGAATCATGCTGATTAATTCAACAACAAGGAGCTTTAGATGGAACACAAACTCCCGGAACTGCCCTACGCGCTTGATGCCCTCGCCCCGTACATCTCCAAGGAAACCATGGAATACCACTACGGCAAGCACCACCAGACCTACGTTACGAACCTGAACAACCTGATCAAGGGTACCGAGTTCGAGAACGCTACTCTGGAAGAGATCGTCAAGAAATCGTCCGGCGGCGTGTTCAACAACTCGGCACAAGTTTGGAACCACACCTTCTACTGGTTCGGCATGGCTCCGAACGCCGGCGGTGCACCGACCGGTGCCCTGGCTGACGCGATCAACGCCAAGTGGGGCTCGTTCGACGAGTTCAAGAAAGCCTTCAACGCCGTAGCGGCCGGCACTTTCGGTTCCGGCTGGGCCTGGCTGGTGAAGAACACCGATGGTTCGCTGGACCTGGTTTCGACCAGCAACGCCGCTACTCCGCTGACCACCGACAAGACCCCGCTCTTGACCTGTGACGTGTGGGAACACGCCTACTACATCGACTACCGCAACAGCCGCCCGAACTACCTCGAGTCGTTCTGGAAGCTGGTGAACTGGGACTTCGCCGCGAAAAACTTCGCGGCCTGATCGACCCGGTAGTACGATAAAAAACGCGAAGCCTTCGGGCTTCGCGTTTTGTTTTGGGTGTGGCGGGCGACGCGGTACGCCCCCGCCTTGCCGTCACGGCTGTTCGGCCACCTGTTTCGGCTGGGTGACCTTGTACGTTTCGCGCAGCGTCTGCAGGTAGGCTGCCAGCTGCGCGTTAGCCGACACTTCGCCCAACACGTTGCCCAGTTGCGCGCGCTCGGCGTCGCTGGCGGCCGGCACCGGGGTTACCGCATTGATCTGGTAGATCACGTAATCGCCGTTGTCGTGTTTCACGCCAGCGTAGGCCGGCAACTTGGCGGTCGCGATCGAGAACACGCTACGGGCATCGACCGGCGGCAGACCCGCCAGGTTGTTCCGCGATACCTGGTGCGAGGTGCTCCAGGTCAACGTCGGCGAACCACCCTTCTGCAGTTCAGCCAAGGCGGCTTGGCCGCGCTTCTCGACCAGCTTGGCACCTTCGCGGGCGATCAGCTCGCTGCGAACCTGGGGCTTCACTTCGTCCAGCGTCAACTGGCGCTCCGGTTGGTGCTCGGCGACGCGCACTACCAGCAGCGTGTTATTGCCGATGTCGATCGGCTCGCTGTTGTGCTTCTTCGTCAGCACGTCGGCGCTGAACGCCGTTTCCAGCACCTTCGGATTGGCCAGGCGCGGGTCGCTACCGCCTTTGCCGCGACTGAGCCAGTCGCTGGTTTCCGGCTTCAGCTTCAATTTGTCGATCAGGACCTGCAGCGAGTCGCCATTCTGGTACGCCAGTTCGGTCAGCTGCTCGGCCTCTTGGCGGTACTGCGCACCGGCCTTGTTCTGCTTCAGGCGGTTGATCACTTCGGCTTTGGCAGCAGCGAAGTCCGGGGTCTTAACCTCGTCCAGTTTCAGGATGTGATAACCGAACGGCGTTTCGACCACTTCGCTGATCTGGCCCGGCTTCATCTGGAACGCTACATCTTCGAACGGCTTCACCATCACGCCGCGGCCGAAGAAGCCGAGGTCGCCGCCGTTAGTGGCCGAGCCCGGGTCTTGCGAGCGCGTCTTGGCGATCTCGGCAAATCTCGCCGGATTGGCGCGCACTTCCTTCAGGATAGCGTCGGCCTGTGCCTTGACCTGCGCCTTTTGCGCCGCGGTGGCATTCTGCGGTACGGTCAGCAGGATGTGCGACACGCGTCGCTCCTCCTTGGCAAAGTCGGCGCTATGCTCGCCGAAGTACTTCTGTGCTTCGGCATCGCTGACGGTGATCGCATCGGCGAGTGCCGCCTGCGACAGCACGACATACTGCAGCTTGACCGCTTCCGGAGCACGGAACCGTTTCGCGTTGGCGTCGTAGTAGGCCTTCAGCACGGCGTCGTCGAGCTTCAGGTCGGCGGCCACGCTCTGCGGCTGCAGTACGGCCGCCTGCACGGTGCGTTGCTCACCCAGCAATTTGGCCAGCGCTTCGACCTGGGTGCGCGACACGAACTGACCCGCCACAAAAGTCGATACCTGACCTTGCAGCAGCACCTCACGGGCAATCTGCGCCTCGAAGGCCTCGGGGGTCATGTACCGTGCCTGCAGGAACTCCTTGTAGCGCGAGGCACTGAACTGACCGTTTTCCTGAAGCGTAGGGATCGCGGCGATGGCTCGGCGGATTTGGTCGGGCGAGGCGGCAAGACCAGCTTGCTTGGCGTCGGCCAGCAGCAGGTCCTGGCGAATCAGGTTTTCCAGTGCGGCTTGACGGGTGGCGGCATCGGCCGGCTGCCCCCCCAAGGCGCGATCCAGGTCCTTCTTGTAGATCTTGGTGCCGTCTACCTTGGCAAGGTAGTGGTCGTCGACGATTGAGGTGTAGCTGCTCACGCCAAAGCCGACAAAAGTCAGCGCGACGGCGCCGAGAATGACTTTGATGGCAACGCTGTTGTTTTGTACAAAATCGAACATGGCAATCCGAATAGCTGAGCGTACCGAGACGGGTGAAAAAAAAGGTGAACGCGAGTTCGTTCACCTTTTTTGCTTGACTGGCGGAGCGGACGGGACTCGAACCCGCGACCCCCGGCGTGACAGGCCGGTATTCTAACCAACTGAACTACCGCTCCAGATTTGGTGGGAGATACTGGACTCGAACCAGTGACCTCTGCCGTGTGAAGGCAGCGCTCTACCAACTGAGACTAATCACCCAAACGCCCTATTGGTCCAGGGCGGAACAAATTATAGCGCGTCTTTCAGGGCTTTGCCAGCGCGGAATTTCGGGGAGCGGGCCGCCGGAATGGTGATGGTTTGACCGGTCTTGGGGTTGCGGCCGCTACGCTCGGCGCGTTCGCCAACGTAGAAAGTGCCAAAGCCAACCAGCGTTACCGAGTCACCTTTTTGCAGAGCTTCGGTTACGGCAGCAACGACGCCATCCAGTGCTTTGGTGGCCGATGCCTTGGAGATATCGGCGTGTGAGGCGATAGCGTCGATCAATTCAGACTTGTTCACGTAAGTCCCCTTTCGTCGTTCTTCGTTGTACGTCGTTCGGATAAAAACCGCTT
The DNA here is from genome assembly GCF_055597485.1 of Crenobacter sp. CS_VA4. Lineage (NCBI taxonomy): Bacteria > Pseudomonadati > Pseudomonadota > Betaproteobacteria > Neisseriales > Neisseriaceae > Crenobacter > Crenobacter sp. CS_VA4. Next base: position 101,316 of record NZ_JBVMAE010000015.1, on the reverse strand, counting down.
GCTTTATAGCAAGGCTAAAATCCTTGTGTCAAGCGGCTTCCAGGGGCATTCTGCCACTTCGCAGCGCCGACTGGAAGCCCTCTTTTTGCCAGGAAAATACCCGCTCAGTGGGTCAGTTTGGCGGTCGCCGTCGCACCCTCTTCCGCTTTGATGCCAGGAAGATCGGCGACGTCATCCACGTCGAGCGGTTCGGGCTGTCGCTCGAGCGCCAGGGCCAACACTTCGTCGATCCACTTAACCGGATGAATTTCCAGCTTTTGTTTGATATTGGCCGGAATCTCGACCAAGTCCTTGGCATTGCCTTTCGGAATCAGCACGTGCTTGATGCCGCCGCGATGCGCCGCCAACAGCTTCTCCTTCAGGCCACCGATCGGCAATACTTCGCCGCGCAGGGTGATCTCGCCGGTCATCGCGACATCGGCGCGCACTGGGATGCTGGTCAACACCGAGACGATAGCCGTCGTCATCGCAACACCGGCACTCGGACCGTCTTTAGGCGTGGCGCCCTCCGGCACGTGGATGTGCATGTCGCGCTTCTCGTAGAAGTCGGGCTTGATGCCCAGCGCCCCGGCACGGCTGCGCACCACCGACAGCGCGGCTTGGATCGACTCCTGCATAACTTCGCCGAGCTGGCCGGTGCGGATGATGGCGCCCTTGCCCGGCAGCGCCACCGCCTCGATGGTCAGCAGCTCGCCACCGACCTCGGTCCAGGCAAGGCCGGTCACTTGGCCGACACGGTTTTCTGCCTCGGCGACGCCGTAGTCGAAGCGCTGTACGCCAAGGTACTTGTCGAGGTTCTTTGCCGATACGGTGGTCTTGGTGGTCTTGCCCTTCTTCAGCGACTGTGCCGTGACCACCTTGCGGCAGATCTTGGCGATCTCGCGGTCGAGGCTGCGCACGCCGGCCTCGCGGGTGTAATAGCGGACGATGTCGCGCAGCGCCGACTCCTGGATGGTAACCTCTTCTTCACCCAGACCGTTGGCCTTAACCTGCTTCGGCACCAGGTACTTCAGTGCGATGTTGACCTTCTCGTCCTCGGTGTAGCCTGATAGGCGAATGATCTCCATCCGGTCGAGCAGCGCTGGCGGGATACTCAAGGTGTTGGCGGTGGCGACGAACATCACGTCCGACAGGTCAAACTCGACTTCGGCATAATGGTCGACGAAGGCGTGGTTCTGCTCCGGATCGAGCACCTCCAGCAGCGCCGACGACGGGTCGCCGCGGAAGTCCGCGCCCATCTTGTCGACCTCGTCGAGCAGGAAGAGCGGGTTCTTTACGCCAGCCTTGGTCATGTTTTGCAGCACCTTGCCCGGCATCGAGCCGATGTAGGTGCGGCGATGGCCACGGATTTCCGACTCGTCGCGCACGCCGCCGAGCGCCATGCGCACGAACTTGCGGTTGGTGGCACGGGCAATCGACTGGCCGAGCGAGGTCTTGCCGACCCCCGGTGGGCCGACCAGGCACAGGATCGGCGCCTTCAGCTTGTCGACGCGCTGCTGCACCGCGAGGTATTCGAGGATGCGTTCCTTGACCTTTTCGAGGCCGAAGTGGTCCGCTTCGAGTACTTGCTCGGCGTTGGCCACGTCCTTGTTGATCTTGGTCTTTTTCTTCCAGGGCAGATCAAGCAGGGTGTCGATATAGTTGCGAACCACGGTGGCTTCGGCCGACATCGGCGACATCATGCGCAGCTTTTTGAGCTCGCCCAGCGCCTTTTCCTTGCCTTCCTTGCTCATGCCGGCCGCGTCGATGCGCTTTTCCAGCTCGTCGAGCTCGCTGGTTTCGTCGCCTTCGCCGAGCTCTTTCTGGATCGCCTTGACCTGCTCGTTCAGGTAGTACTCGCGCTGACTCTTTTCCATCTGCCGCTTAACGCGGCCGCGGATGCGCTTTTCAACCTGCAGGATGTCGATCTCGCCTTCCAGCTGCGCGAGCAGGTGCTCGAGGCGCTTCTTGGCCTCGAACATCTCGAGCACTTCCTGCTTCTGCTCGAGCTTGAGTGGCAGGTGGGCGACGATGGTGTCGGCCAGTCGGCCGCCCTTCTCGATGCCCGATAGCGACGACAGAATTTCCGGCGGAATCTTCTTGTTCAGTTTGACGTACTGTTCGAACTGGGCGAGCAGCGCACGGCGCATCGCCTCGGTTTCGGTACCCTCGTCGTCTTCGAGCGGCACGAACGACAGATCGGCGACGAAGCAGCCATCCTCGTCGCGCACCTCTTTCACCAGGGCACGCTGGCGGCCTTCGACCAGCACCTTGACGGTGCCGTCCGGCAGCTTGAGCATCTGCAGCACCGACGCGACGGTGCCGATGCTATAGAGATCGTCGGCGCTAGGCTCGTCCTGCGACGCCGAACGCTGGGCAACCAGCAGGATCTGCTTGCCTTCGTCCATCGCGGTTTCGAGCGCGCGAATCGACTTGGCGCGCCCGACAAACAGCGGGATCACCATGAATGGGAAGACAACCACGTCGCGCAATGGCAGCAGTGGCAAGGTTGTCGGTTCGTTCAGTTCGGTGGGTTGCGGCATATCACCTAACCTTTATTTTCGTCATTGTGTATGGCTTGATTTTGGGGGTGGGGAGTAAAAATCAAGTTCTCCCATACTAATTCAGATCGCCGGGGGCGCAAATAAAAAACCGCCCCGTTAATCGGAGCGGTTTTGAGTGGCGCATCGATGCGAATCAGGCCGACTGGGCAACCTCGCCCTTGTCACGGTAGATCAAGAGCGGCTTGTCACCCTTCTCGATCACCTTCTCATCGACCACCACCTTGACCACGTCGGTCAGCGCTGGCAGCTCGTACATGGTGTCGAGCAGCGAGCGTTCGATGATCGAGCGCAGGCCGCGGGCACCGGTCTTGCGCGCCAGTGCCAGCTTGGCGATGACGCGCAAGGCCGACGGGCGCATCTCCAGCTCCACCCCTTCCATCGAGAACAGCCGCTGGTACTGCTTGACCAGGGCGTTCTTCGGCTGGGTCAGGATGGTGACCAGCGCTTCCTCGTCCAGCTCTTCGAGGGTAGTGACCACCGGCAGACGGCCGATCAGCTCCGGAATCAGGCCGAACTTGATCAGGTCTTCCGGCTCCACTTCCTTGAACAGCGTGGACAGGTTCTTGCTCTCGTCCTTCGACGCCACCTGGGCGCCAAAGCCGATGCCGCCCTTTTCCGAACGCTGGCGAATGATCTTGCCGAGGCCGTCGAAGGCGCCGCCGCAGACGAACAGGATGTTGGTCGTGTCGACCTGGATGAATTCCTGATTCGGATGCTTGCGGCCACCTTGCGGCGGCACCGACGCCACCGTGCCCTCGATCAGCTTCAAGAGTGCCTGCTGCACGCCCTCGCCCGACACGTCACGGGTGATCGACGGGTTGTCCGACTTACGCGAAATCTTGTCGATCTCGTCGATGTAGACGATACCGCGCTGCGCCTTCTCCACGTCGTAGTCGCACTTGGCGAGCAGCTTCTGGATGATCTGCTCGACGTCTTCGCCTACATAGCCGGCTTCGGTCAGCGTGGTGGCGTCTGCCATCACGAACGGCACGTCCAAGAGGCGTGCCAGCGTCTGCGCGAGCAAGGTCTTGCCCGAGCCGGTCGGCCCGATCAAGAGGATGTTGCTCTTGGAGAGCTCGACCTCGTCCTTGTCCGACGCCGGAGTGTAGAGCCGCTTGTAGTGGTTGTACACCGCCACCGCCAGCGATTTCTTGGCGTGCTCCTGGCCGATCACGTACTGATCGAGCGTGGTGCGGATTTCCTGCGGAACCGGCAGCGGTTGCGCATCGGCACTCTCCGTCACCTCGCCCAGCTTGGCCTGGTTCAGTTCTTCACGCACGATGTCGTTGCACAGCTCGACGCACTCGTTGCAGATGAAGACCTGCGGGCCTGCGATCAGGCGCTGCACTTCGTGCTGGCTTTTGCCGCAGAACGAGCAAAACAGCAGTTTGTCGTTACCGGATTTGTCTGACATGCGTTGGTTTCCGTGCCTGGGGCTTAGCCCTGTACATCTGCGCGACTGGTCAGTACCTTGTCGATCAGGCCGTAGGCCTGCGCTTCGGCAGCCGACATGAAGTTGTCGCGGTCGGTGTCGCGCTCGAGATCCTGAACGGTGCGGCCGCTGTGCTGCGCCATCAGCGCATTCAGGTGGGCCTTGATCTTCAGGAGCTCGCGCGCATGAATTTCGATATCCGAAGCCTGACCGCCCAAGCCGCCAAGTAGCGGCTGGTGGATCATGACTCGGCTGTTCGGCAGCGCATAGCGCTTGCCCTTCGCCCCTGCCGACAGCAGGAACGCCCCCATGCTGGCCGCTTGGCCGAGGCACAGCGTCGAGACGTCCGGCTTGATGAAGTTCATCGTGTCGTAGATCGACATGCCGGCGGTGACCGAGCCGCCCGGGGAGTTAATGTAAAAATAGATGTCCTTGTCCGGGTTTTCCGACTCAAGGAACAGCAGCTGTGCTGCCACCAGGTTGGCCGATTCGTCGGTGACCGGCCCAACCAGGAACACGATGCGTTCCTTCAGCAGCCGCGAGTAAATGTCGTAGGCGCGTTCGCCCCGACCACTCTGTTCTACCACCATGGGTACGAGACCCAGTGCTTGCGGATCCATCATCGACTTCATCGGCCACTCCGGTTGATTGCAATTAGGCTTGGTTGCCCATCAGTTCGTCAAAAGCGACGGCTTTCTCAACAACTTTGGTCTTGGACAGCACAAATTCAACCACATTGTCTTCCAGAACCATCGAGGTCGGGCCTTCCAGGCGGTCCGGGCTGGCGTAGTACCACTGGATCACGTCTTCCGGTTGCTCGTAGCTGTCGGCGAACTCTTCGATCATCGCCTTCACTTGTTCCGGCTTGGCTTCCAGCTTGTTGGCCTCGACCACTTCGGCCAGGATCAGGCCCAGGGCGACGCGACGTTCGGCCTGCTTTTCGAACAGGTCGGCCGGCAGCGGCATGTCTTTGGCGTTGATGCCGCGCTGCGCCAGGTCCTGACGAGCTTGCTCCATCAGACGGCCGATTTCGAGCTGAACCAGTGCCTTCGGCAGTTCGATTTCGGTGGTGTCCAGCAGCGTCTGCATCACGTTTTCCTTGATGCGGGCGGCCAGGCGGCGCTTCACTTCGCGCTCGACGTTCTTCTTGATCTCGGCGCGCATCTTTTCCACGTCGCCGTCGGCGATGCCGAGCGACTTGGCGAATTCGGCGTCGACTTCCGGCAGGGTCGCTTCGGCCACGTTCTTCACGGTGATCTCGAACACGGCCGTCTTACCGGCTACGTCCTTGCCGTGGTAGTCCTCCGGGAAGTTCACCTCGACGTTCTTGGTTTCGCCTTCCTTCAGGCCGGTCACGCCGGTTTCGAAGTCGGCCAGCATCTGGCCCTGGCCCAGCACGAACGGGAAGTTCTCCGAGGAGCCGCCGTCGAAGGCGACACCTTCGATGGTGCCCTTGAAGTCGATGATCACGCGATCACCGGTAGCGGCAGCGCGTTCGACGCGGTTGAAGCGGGTGCGCTGCTTGCGCAGGATCTCGATGGTCTTCTCGATCTCGGCGTCGGTCACGTCGGCGGCCGGCTTTTCCACTTCCTTCTCGGCGAGTTCGCCGACTTTCACTTCCGGGTAGATCTCGAAGGTGGCCGAGAACTTGAAGTTCTCCTTGTCAGCCTGTGCGGCGGCCGGTTCGAAACGCGGGTAACCGGCAACGCGCAGCTTCTGCTCGGTCACGGCGCGGTAGAAGCCTTGCTGTACGGCTTCGCCCAGTACTTCGTCACGCACTTCGGCGCCGTAGTTGGCTTCAACGATCTTCAGCGGCGCCTTGCCCGGGCGGAAACCCTGGATCTTGGCGTTGCGTGCCACGCGCTTCAGGCGTTCGGTCACTTTGGCATCGATATCGGCCATCGGCAGGGCGATATCCATGCGGCGTTCGAGATTGCTCAACGTTTCCAATTGTACTTGCATGCTAAATCCTTGAACTTGTGCGAGTTGAGTAACCCAGGAAAGAGTGGCACGACGCTTATCGTGCCGCCAACGCATCACGCTGACTCAAGAGTCTTGCGGCGCGGCGCCAAGAGGCGAAGCCCTGACATTCTGCTTTCGGGTCAAGGGTCAAACCCATGTTTACACGAAGAAAAACCAGTCTGCCGCCCGTTAAGCGGGCGCGGCGAACGGGTGCTTCTCCCGAACCAGCCTGTGTTCCCGACAGTAGCGCCAGCAACCCAGAGCAGAATTATAAAGGACCAAAGTATACAAGGAACGATCGCGCATGGCTAACGTCTGCACCTGTGCGCGGCCTTACTCCGATCCTTAGCCGGCAAGGCTTGGCGCAATGGCAAAGCAGCAGAAGCGGGCCGCCCCGCTTCTGCTGTGCTCAGCTTGCAGTCCGGCCGGCGGGCAGCGTGGGTCGACCTGCGAATTGCGCCGACCCCGGGCCGGCCCGCCCAGCAGCGTCAGTACGCTAGCGGCGCCCTCGGCGCGGCGCACGAAACCGTGCACTTCGTAAACCCAGATGCGCCGGCAAATGGTGCGGCGTGCCTAGCCTGACCAGAACACCACCATTCCGACCCGTTCGCTTCTTGCCGTTTAGGTGCTATCCAACACAGGCTCTTTGGGCGTTCGGCCGACCTAGCGTGGACAGCCCGCATGACGGCTTCACCAATCAGACGGTCCTACGCCCCCTCCGAGTGCTGTCCTGCGCGACGCCATGTTGCGCAAATGCAAATCACTTGCAAATTCAAATGGCATTTTCAAGAAGCCGCGCCAGCTTTTGCGCAAGGAAATGCGCCGCAAATTTCGAAAAACCCCAAAAAATATCTTTATGACAAATTGCCAAAAATTGGGGTTAGACTCAAGTCCATTGTCATATATACATGGCCTATGCCATTTGACTCGCGATCGCTGGTCGATGGCTGTTGCCGCAGCGATGCCGCCACCCTCCATCCAGAGAGCAATGAGTTGGCGGCAAGCGTGCGGTGTTCATCTACCCGTGCGACGTGCCCACAAAGTCGTGCAGCGCGGGCGGATACCGGGGCCTGGGCCCCGGATTAGCCAACACGAATAAGAGGGAGATTCATCTGATGAAGCCACGTTTTACCGTACGTCCACTGGCGCTGATTGGCGCCGCTTTCTTGCTGCCGGTGCTGGCATCGGCCGCCACCCTGGTCGATGTTGCCAAGCTGCCGCAGACACGCACCCTGAGTGGAGCCAGTAGCGCTGGCGGCGAGTTGTACGATGCCTTGGGCGTCAACGCCAGCGACCTCAAGCCGCTGCGCACCGTCGCCCTGCCCAATGGCAAGACGGTGACCCGCTATCAGCAGTACTACCAGGGCGTGCCGGTGTGGGGCGAGGCAGTGGTCGAGGAAAAGGCGCCGGCTGGCATTGCCGCCAGTGCACCGGTGCGCAGCGGCCGTTTCGTTGCCAATATCAGCACCGACCTCGCCTCGGCCAAGCCAGCGCTGAGCCGCCAACAGGTGCTGGCGCAGGCGAAGAGCCTGAAAGCGCCGGGTTACACCACGCAAAACGACAAGGCCGAGCTGGTGGTGAAGCTTGGCAAGAACAATGTGGCTCAGCTGGTTTACCTGGTGTCGTTCTTCGTGCCGGGCAAAACCCCCACCCGTCCGCATCTGGTGATCGACGCCAATACCGGCGTGGTGCTCGACCAGTGGGAGGGCCTGACCCACGCCGACGCACAGGGCCCGGGGGGCAACCAGAAAACCGGACAGTACGAGTACGGCACCAACTACGGCCCACTGAAGGTCACCAGCGACTGCCAGATGGACAGCGGCGATGTGGCGACGGTCGATCTGAAAAACGGCGGAGACGACACGCCAGTCACCCCGTTCAAGTTTGCTTGCTCGCGCAATACCTACAAGCCGACCAATGGCGCGTACGCGCCGCTCAACGACGCGCACTACTTCGGCAACGTGGTGTTCGGCATGTACAAGGACTGGTTCAATCTGCGCCCGATTAGCCAGAAGCTCTACATGAAGGTGCACTTCAGCAGCGGCTACGAGAATGCCTACTGGAACGGCCAGGGAATGGTCTTCGGCGACGGCGCCAGCACCTTCTACCCGCTGGTGGCGCTGGACGTGTCGAGCCATGAAGTCAGCCATGGTTTTACCGAGCAGAACTCGGGGCTGGTCTACAAGGGGCAGTCCGGCGGCATGAACGAGGCGTTCTCGGACATGGCCGGCGAGGCGGCCGAGTACTACATGAAGGGCAAGAACGACTGGAAGGTCGGCCAGGAGATCTTCAAGGCTGCCGGCGCGCTGCGCTACATGGACACCCCGACCAAGGACGGCCGCTCGATCGACAACGCCTCGAAGTACCGGGACAGCCTGGACGTGCACTACAGCAGCGGCGTGTACAACAAGGCGTTCTATCTGCTGGCCACCAAGCCGGGCTGGAACACTCGCAAGGCGTTTGAAGTGTTCGTCGACGCCAACCGCCTGTACTGGACGCCGACCAGCACCTTCAACCAGGGCGCATGCGGCGTGACTCAGGCGGCACAAAGCCGCGGCTATGCGGCGGCTGACGTGACGGCTGCGTTCAAGTCGGTAGGAGTGACTTGCACTAGCAGCCTGTAACCCCTCTCTGAACGGCCGGCCCTGAGGGGCTGGTCGTTTCTCATTCTGCTTCGGCCAACCCTGGCCAGAGCGCCCCAGTCCCGGAGAACACCATGTCCCGACTGAAGCCCCTCTTCGCCCTGATTGCCGGACTCGCCGTGAGCGGCGCCGCCCACGCCGGCCCCAAGGTGTGGATCACCCTGGGCGATGACGCCTACCAGCTGCTGCGCCAGATCAACCCGCAAGCGCAGAGCAGCGAAAGCCGCCGGCTGAATACCGGTGTGGTCGCCAAGGGCCTGACCGGTCAGGCCGCCCCGGTAACGGAAAAAGTCCACGTTGTGGAGGTGGACGAAAGCCTGTTGCCGAAACTGTCTGACGCCATCCATGACAATCGTCGTCATTGCGGCGGCTATATCGTGCACGACACGTTGGCCGACGCCCGCTCGGCACTGGCGCCAGCCGCCAAGCTGGCGGCCACCATTGCACCGAGCTATCAGATCAACGGCCAGGCCGTGGTCAACCAGCTGCTGCCGCAACTGCAGGACAGCAACATCCTGGGCACCATCCAGACCCTATCTGGTTACCAGAACCGCTTCTACACCACCAGCCACGGCAAGGCCGCGTCGGACTGGATTGCCAGCAACTGGAAGCAGCTGGCCGGCAGCCGCAGTGATGTGACGGTCGAGCAGCTGGCGCACAGCGGCTATCCGCAGAAGTCCGTGGTGTTCACGATCAAGGGCAAGGACAACGCGGCCGAGGCCTTGGTGCTCGGTGCTCACCTTGATTCCACCATCGGCAGCAGCACCGGCGAAAACAGTCGTGCACCCGGCGCCGACGACGACGCCTCCGGCGTGGCCAGCCTGACCGAAGTGATCCGCGTGTTGATGGCCGGCAATTACCAGCCGCGCCGCACCATCAAGTTCATGGCCTACGCCGCCGAAGAAGTCGGCTTGCGCGGTTCGAACGATATCGCCGTCCGTCACAAGCAACAGAAGGCCAATGTGGTCGGGGTGCTGCAGCTCGATATGGCCAACTATCAGGGCAACGCCGAGGACATCTTCATCTACACCGACTACACCAACGCGGCGCAGAACGCCTTCCTCGCCAACCTGATCAAGACCTATCTGCCGACGCTGAAGGTGGGTTACGACCAGTGCGGCTACGCCTGCTCCGACCATGCCTCGTGGAACAAGCAGGGCTATGCGGCGTCGCTGCCGTTCGAATCCGGCTTCAGCAATTACAACCCCAATATCCATACCACCCAGGACACCCTGGCCAATATGGGCAACCAGGCGAGGCATGCGCTGAAGTTCTCCAAGCTGGCATTGGCGTATGCGGTGGAGCTGGGTAGTGATGGTCCGGCACTGAAGGCACGGCAGTAAATCCACGGCCCGAGAAAGCACGCTCCGCTAACGGGCGTGCTTTCTCGGGTGCCCGGGCACGGGTTGAAGACGCGGGGAGCCGGTTTGGCCAAGGCAAAGCCGCCGATCGCGTCTTGCCCTCGGCGGCGGCTTTCTGTATGCTCCGTGTTCGCTGATTCGGCCAACTCTATTTGGCGGGTCGGCCATCACACATGCGAGCGTGGCGGAATTGGTAGACGCACTGGATTTAGGTTCCAGCGCCTTATGGTGTGGGAGTTCGAGTCTCCCCGCTCGCACCAGCAGTTTTCAAGCTGTCATTCAGTCTTCTCCCCCTGATTTTCCCTTCTGTTTTTCCTGGTGACACACTGGCATTTATGCGATTCCGGCCCGGACTTGGCGCTTTATTTGCCTGTTTATTCGCACCCGATTTACCCTTGGCATGACGCGTCAATTACTGTGTTACAGAATGTACACACAGCGCGCGCCGGGTTTTGCTAGTCTGCGATAGAAACTCTTTCCTATCTGGCTTGTCATAAACGCACTGCGAGTCACCATCCCGTTTAAGAGGAGACCAATCCTTATGCAACCGAACCTTCAGACGACGGCCTATCGGGCTACAACGCTTGCCGAGGCTCGCAACAAGGTTCTGCGCAATACTTATGCGCTGCTCGCCTTGTCGCTGGTGCCGACCGTGATCGGCGCCGTGATCGGCACCAATATGAGCTTCGCCTTCATGGCGGCCAGCCCGATGATGTCGACGCTGCTGCTGTTGGCGGTGATTTACGGCCTGTTCTTCGCGATCGAAAAGAACAAGGACAGCGGCCTCGGCGTCGTGCTGCTGCTCGGCCTGACGCTGTTTATGGGCGTGCTGCTCGGCCCGCTGCTGCAAGTGGCGCTGCGCCTGGCCAACGGCCCGCAGCTGGTGGTGATGGCCGGTGGCCTGACAGCGGTGGTGTTTTTCGTGATGGCGGGCATCGCCACGACGACCAAACGCGATCTGTCCGGGCTGACCAAGTTCATGACCGTCGGTGCGGTGGTGCTGATGGTGGCGGTGATCGCCAACGTCTTCCTGCGCCTGCCGGCGCTGCAACTGACGCTGTGCGCGGCGTTTTCGATCTTCAGTTCGCTGATGATCCTGTGGCAGGTGAAGACCATCGTCGACGGCGGCGAAACCAATTACGTGTCGGCCACGCTGACGCTGTACGTCAGCATTTACAACCTGTTCACCAGCCTGCTGCAGTTGCTGATGGCCTTTACCGGCAACGACCGTAACTAAGCTGTGCCTGTCAGCAATACAGAAGCGCCGGAATCATCCGGCGCTTTTTTCATGGCCGCTTGAAGCTTGGCCGAAGAGCCCGGCCATGAAAAAAGGGAGCGCATCGCGCTCCCTTCTCTTTCGGCCAACCTTGTCGTCAGGCCTTGGCCGGTACCGCGGCCAGCACGGCCTTGAGTAGCTGCCAGGCCTTGCCGACCGACTCGACGTTGACCCGTTCGCCCGGCGCGTGCGCGCCGCGGATGTCCGGGCCGAACGACACCATGTCGAGGTGCGGGTACTTGCTGCCGAGAATGCCGCACTCGAGGCCGGCGTGGATCACCTGGGTCTTAGCCTCGCCGCCGAACTCCTGACGGTAGACGTCCTGGAACAGCGCGAGCAGTTTCGACGCCGGGTTCGGTGCCCAGCCCGGGTAGCCACCTTCGCGCTCGACGTCGGCGCCGATCAGGTTCCACAGGCTTTCGATTTCATCGGCGAGCGCCACGAAACCGCTGTCGAGCAGCGAGCGCACCATGAAGTTGGCGAACAGCTTGCCGTCGCCGAGCGACACCACGCCAAGGTTGTTCGAGGTCTCGACCACGCCCGGCACGCGCTGACTCATCCGCTTCACGCCGTGTGGCGCCGCGTGCAGCGCGGCGAGGATCGCCACCTGGTATTCGTCGGCCATCATCTTGTCGGCGGCAGCTTCGGTGACGGTCAGCGCAATGCCGTCGTCGACGTCGGCGAGCTCGAAGCGCATCAGCGCCTGGAACGCGTCGACCGCGGCGTCGAGTTTTGCGGCGTCGGCCGCCTGGACGGCCAGCACGGCGAACGCTTCGCGCGCCAGCGCGTTGCGGGCGGTGCCGCCCTTGATCGACGCGACGTGCAGTTCGATCTGGCTCGACAGCTCCTGGATCAGGCGGATAAGGATCTTGATCGCGTTGCCACGACCGAGGTGGATGTCGGCGCCGGAGTGGCCGCCCTTCAGACCGCGCACGGCGATCTGGCGCACCGCGAAGCCGGCCGGCACGTCGACCTCCGGGTATTCGCGACGCACGTTGACGTCGACGCCGCCGGCGCAGCCGAGGTAGAACTCGCCCCACTCTTCGGTATCGATGTTGATCAAGAGTTCGCCGTCGAGGATGCCGGTGTCGAGGCCGAGCGCGCCGCCCATGCCGGCCTCCTCGTCGAGGGTGAACAGCGCCTCGACCGGGCCGTGTTGCAGATCGTCGCTGTCGAGCACCGCCAGCGCAAACGCCACGCCGATGCCGTTGTCGGCACCGAGCGTGGTGCCTTCGGCGATCAGCCAGCCGTCTTTCAGCACCGGGCGGATCGGGTCATTGAAGAAGTCGTGCACGGTGTCCGAGTTGGCCTGGCACACCATGTCGAGGTGGCCCTGCAGCACCACGCCCGGGCGGTTCTCGTAGCCCGGGGTCGCCGGTTTGCGGATGATCAGGTTGCCGACCGAATCGACGTGGGTGGTGAGGCCCTTCAGCTCGGCCCAACCCTTCAGATAGTCGCGCAGCTGTTCTTCGTGCTTGGACGGGCGCGGAATCTCGCACAGGGTCTGAAAATGCTTCCAAATCAGTTCGGGTTGCAGATCGGCAAATACGCTCACGGAAGGGTCCTTATTGTCATACTCGGCGCCGGATCGCGGCAGCCGACTCTCGGTGTGTGTGGGTAGCTCGGCACTCTATCACGGCGCCGGATGTCTATCCATGCGGGGCCGACCGTCGCCGTTGCTGGCGTTGACGGGCGCCGCGGCGCTCTGCACAATGGATTTCGATGACTCGGGGTGCCGCCTTGTGCGGCTGAGAAACACCCGTAAGCACCTGATCTGGATCATGCCAGCGTAGGGAAGTCACGATGGCCATCCTGCCCGGCCGTCGCTTCCCGCGCGATTTGCCGCGAGGATGCGATGACCTACCCTTCCCTGTCCGGCCGCGATGCCGGCTGCGAACTGAACCGCGTGCGCGCCGCCGCGCCGCTGGTGCACTGCCTGACCAATACCGTCGTGACCAACTTCACCGCCAATGTGCTGCTGGCGTTCGGTGCCGCGCCGGCGATGGTGGTGGCACGCGAGGAAGCGGCTGACTTCGCCGCGATCGCCGGCGCCTTGTCGGTCAACGTCGGCACGCTGACCGCGCCGCAGGCCGAGGCGATCCGCCTCGCCGTCGCTTCGGCCAACCACGCGGGCACGCCGTGGGTGCTCGATCCGGTGGCCGCCGGTGCCTTGGCGTACCGCACCGAGTTCTGCCGCGAGCTGCTCGACGCCCATCCCGCCGCGATCCGCGGCAACGCCTCGGAAATCCTTGCCTTGGCGGGGCTGTCCAGCGCCGGTCGCGGCGTCGACAGCCTGGATAGCAGCGAGGCGGCGATCGACGCGGCGCGGACCTTGGCCGAACGCAGCGGCGCGGTGGCGGCGGTGACCGGCGCGGTCGACTATGTGACCGACGGCGGCCGGGTGCTGGCGATCGAGGCCGGCGATGCGCTGTTGACCCGTGTCACCGGCACCGGCTGCTCGCTGTCGGCACTGGTCGCCGCCTTCCTGGCCGGTGCCACCGACAGGCTTGCCGCCGTGGCCGGCTCCTGTGCGACGATGGCGGTGGCCGGCCAGCTGGCCGCCCGTGAGGCGAGCGCGCCGGGCCGCTTCGCCGTCGCCCTGCTCGACCAGTTGTCCCTTATCGATTCCGCCGCCCTGGAGGCCGCCCTGCCATGAAACCCGTTCTCGACCTGAGCCTCTACCTGGTCCTCGACCCCGATATGTGCGGCGGCCACGCCGCGGCGCTGCGCACCGCCGACCTCGCGACCCGCAACGGCGTCACCGTCGTGCAACTGCGCGCACCGGAGTGGAAGAAGCGCGCCTGGCTCGCGCTGGCGCTCGAGCTGAAGGCGCTGCTCGCGCCGCGGGGCGTACCGCTGATCATCAACGACCATGTCGATATCGCCTTGGCCGTCGACGCCGACGGCGTGCATGTCGGCCAGAAGGATCTGCCGGTCGACGTGGTGCGCCGGCTGATCGGCCCGGACAAGCTGCTCGGCCTGTCGGCGTCGAGCCTGGCCGAGCTGCGTGCGGCCGACACGGCGCTGGTCGACTACCTGGGTGTCGGCCCGGTGTTCCCGACCGGCACCAAGAAGGACGCCAACCCGGTGCTCGGCGTAGCGACGTTGGCCGAACTGCTGGCCGAGAAGCCGCTGCCGGCGGTGGCGATCGGCGGCATCGGCATCGCTCAGGCGGCCGAGGTGATCGCCGCCGGTGCCGACGGCGTGGCGGTGGTGTCGGCGATCTGCGCCGCGGCCGACCCGGCCGCCGCCAGCGTGCAACTGAGCGCGACGATCGCCGCCGCGCGCGAGGTGGCGGCATGATTCCGAATGCGTTGACGATCGCCGGTTCCGACTCCGGCGGCGGTGCAGGCATCCAGGCCGACCTGAAGACCTTTTCCGCGCTCGGCGCCTACGGCCTGTCGGTGATCACCGCCTTGACCGCGCAGAACACTCGCGGTGTGCAAGCGGTGCACACGCCGCCGCCGGAGTTCGTGCGCGCGCAGTGCGATGCGGTGTTCGAGGACATCCGCGTCGACGCGGTGAAACTCGGCATGCTCGCCAACGCCGGCATCATCCGCGCGGTGGCGGCGGCGCTGGCCGACTGGCAGCCGCCGTTCGTGGTGCTCGACCCGGTGATGATCGCCAAGGGCGGCCACCCGCTGTTGCAGGACGACGCGACCGTGGCGCTGCGCGACGAGCTGCTGCCGCGCGCCAGCCTGATCACGCCGAACCTGCCCGAGGCGGCGGCGTTGCTCGGCGAGGCCGAAGCGCAGGACGAGGACGCGATGGTGCGCCAGGGCGAGAAGCTGCTGGCGCTCGGCGTCGGCGCGGTGCTGATGAAAGGCGGCCACCTCGGCGGCCCGACCAGCCCGGACTGGCTGATCACGCCCGACGGCGTGCAGCAGTTCAGTGTGCCGCGCTTTACCACCCGCCACACGCACGGCACCGGCTGCACGCTGTCGGCGGCGCTGGCTGCCTTGCGTCCGCAGCAGCCGGACCTGGCCAGTACCGTTGCCGCCGCCAAGCACTGGCTGAACGGCGCGCTCGCCAACGCGGATCGGCTGCAGGTCGGCCACGGCATCGGCCCGGTGCATCACTTCCACGCCTGGTGGTAGCGGAGTGAGGTTGGCCGAACGGTTCGGCCAACCTTGGACACGAAAAAGGCACGCCCATGAGCGTGCCTTTTTCGTGATGGGTCGGCGGATCAAGCTGGCTCTTCTTCCTGATGCTCGCTCTCCTGCTGCAACCGCCACATCTCGGCGTAGCGGCCGCCCTGCTCGACCAGCTCGCGGTGCGTGCCGGCCTCGATCACCCGTCCGCCTTCCATCACCACGATCTGGTCGGCGTCGACGATGGTCGACAGCCGGTGTGCGATCACCAGCGTGGTGCGGTCGGCCGAAATCTCGGCCAGTTCCTGCTGGATCGCCCGCTCGGTTCGCGAGTCGAGCGCGCTGGTGGCCTCGTCGAAGATCAGGATCGGCGGGTTCTTCAGCAGGGTGCGGGCAATGGCGACGCGCTGCTTCTCGCCGCCGGACAGCTTCAGGCCGCGCTCGCCGACCATGGTGTCGTAGCCGTCTGGCAGCGTCACCACGAAGTCGTGGATGTGCGCCGAACGCGCCGCCTCGATCACCTCGTCGCGGCTCGCCTCGGGTCGGCCGTAGGCGATGTTGTAGTAGATCGTGTCGTTGAACAGCACAGTGTCCTGCGGGACGATGCCGATATGCGCGCGCAGGCTGTCCTGGGTCAGGTCACGGATATCGGTGCCGTTGATGCGGATGCTGCCGGCGTTGACGTCGTAGAAGCGGAACATCAGCCGCGACAGCGTCGACTTGCCGGCGCCGCTGGCGCCGACCACCGCCAGCGTTTGGCCGGCCGGGATGTCCAGGCTGACCTTGTCGAGGATCTGCCGCTTGCTCTCGTAGCCGAAGTCGACCTGCTCGAAGCGCACCGCCGCATGCTGGGTGGCGAGCGGCTTGGCCTCGGCCCGGTCGGCGACTTCGGCGCCGGCGCCGAGCAGCTTGAACATCCGCTCCATGTCGGCGAGCGAATGCTTCATCTCGCGGTAGACGAAACCGAGGAAGTTGAGCGGCGCGTACAGCTGGGTCAGGTAGGCCGACACCAGCACCACGTCGCCGACCGTCATCGTGCCTTTCACCACCCCGTCGGCCGACAGCCACAAGAGCGCGGTGACGCCGCAGACGATGATGAAACCCTGGCCGGCGTTGAGCAGGTTGAGCGACACCTGGTTCTTGATCGCCGAGTACTCCCACGACGCCAGGTTGCGGTCATAGCGCTCGGTCTCGTAGCGCTCGTTGCCGAAGTACTTCACCGTTTCGTAGTTGATCAGCGCGTCGATCGCCTTGGCGTTGGCCTTGGAATCGAGGTCGTTCATGCTGCGCCGGTAGACCATCCGCCACTCGGTGACGAGCAGCGTGAACACGATGTAGAACGCGATGGTGCCGAGCGTCACCGCGGCGAACCAGCCGCTGTAGCGCGACAGCAGGATCGCCGTGACCATCGCGATCTCGACCAGGGTCGGCAGGATGTTGAACACCAGGAAGTTGAGCAGGAAGCCGATACCCTTGGTGCCGCGATCGATGTCGCGGCTCATCCCGCCGGTCTGACGCTCCAGGTGGAAGCGCAGCGACAGCGAAAACAGGTGCTGGAACACCGAGTTGGCGATGCGCCTGATCGCACCCTGCGTCACCCGCGCGAACAGCGCATCGCGCAGCTCGCCGAATACGCTGGCCGCCAAGCGCGCGATGCCGTAGCCGGCCAGCGCCGCGACCGGCAGCACCAGCAAGCTGGTCTTGATCGACAGCGCGTCCACCGTGCCCTTCAGGTAGAGCGGCACGCTGACGTTGGCCACCTTGGCGATCACCAGACAAGACAGCGCGAAGATCACCCGCCACTTGAACGTCCAGATGTAGGGCAGCAGGGTTTTAAGGGTTTGCAGGTCGTTACGGTTCGTCGGCGCCGGGCCGGAATGTGTCAAACGCATGAAGTGTATTTCTTGTTAACGCCCCTGTCTTGACCGAAGATGAACCGGGGTTCCGGTTCGGCCAACCTCATTAAGGGGCGGAGGTGAGAATGTGGATTGTGTTGCTCGAGGCGTTGCTGGCTTTGGGGCTGGCGGTGTTCATCGTGTGGTGGACCTGGCCGCGCCGCAAATAGCGCGGTCTGCCTGCAGGCTAGACCTAGCCAGACCCGGCACCCGTCTTGTGCTCAGTGCAGCACGCGCGGCGCGGTCAGCACGAATTCGGGAATCTCGGCGTCGAACCGGGTGCCGTCTTCGGCCAACATCTGGTAGCTGCCGTGCATCGTGCCCCACGGCGTGGTCAGCGTGACACCACTGGTGTATTCGTAGCTTTCGCCGGGCGCCAGGTCCGGGTGCTCACCGACCACGCCCATGCCGCGCACCTCCTGTTTCTGGCGATTGGCGTCGGCGATGATCCAGTGCCGGCTGACCAGCTGTGCCTGCACCGTGCCGGTGTTGGTCATACGGATGCGATAGCCGAATACGTAGCGATCGCCGGTGACGTCCGATTTGTCCGCCAGGTAGAACACCTCGGTTTCCACCTGCAAGCTGTACTGCTTTTCCATTGTCGGTTCCATTGTTTTTCGTGGCGCGGCGCCGGCGGCGCAGCTGAACGACAGTCCTGATACTGACCATCTTAGCCCCAACCGGCGCGATCAGGAATGTGCATTGCCGCGACAGCCCGGCCCGCCCGGCTTTGCGTTAAAATTACGGCTTCGTTGCAAACTGCCTTCACGAGTCCCCCATGCCGAACTTTCGCATTGCCCCGAGCCTGCTGTCCGCCGACTTCGCCCGCCTCGGCGAAGAAGTGAAAAACGTCATCGCCGCCGGCGCCGACATCATCCACTTCGACGTGATGGACAACCACTACGTGCCGAACCTGACGATGGGGCCGATGCTCTGCGAGGCGATCCGCCCGCACACCACCGCGCTGATCGACGTGCACCTGATGGTCAAGCCGGTGGACGCGTTGGCGGCGATGTTCGCCAAGGCCGGTGCCGACATCATCACCTTCCACCCGGACGCGAGCGATCACGTCGACCGCACCCTGGCGCTGATCAAGGAAGCCGGCTGTAAGGCGGGCCTGGTGTTCAACCCAGCCACTCCGCTGCACTACCTCGACCACGTGATGGACAAGATCGACATGGTGCTGATCATGTCGGTGAACCCGGGCTTCGGCGGCCAGAAGTTCATTCCCGAGGCGCTCAACAAGATCCGCAAGGTACGCACCCGCATCGATGAGTACACCGCGCGCCACGGTGGCGAGATCTGGCTGGAGGTCGACGGCGGCGTGAAGGTCGACAATATCGCGCAGATCGCCGCGGCCGGTGCCGACACCTTCGTGGCCGGTTCGGCCATCTTCAACACCCCGGACTACGCCGCCACCATCGCGGCGATGCGCGCCGAACTCGCCAAGGCCGACTGATGACGCACGCCAGCATCGTCACCGGCGCGTCGCGCGGCCTGGGCCTGGCGCTGACGGCCGCCCTGCTCGCCGCCGGCCACCGCGTGGTCGCCGCCGCGTGCAGTCAGAGCAGCGAGTTGGCCGAACTGCAGGCCCGCTACCCGGCGCAGCTCTTCTGGCGGGCGGTCGACCTGGCCGACCCGGCCGCCGCCGCGGCCTTGCTGCCGGCGGCGCTGGCGCAATTGGGCGCCGGGCCGTTTGCCTCGCTGACGCTGATCAACAACGCCGGCGTGGTCACGCCGATCGGTCAGGTCGGCCAGTGGGACGAGACGGCGGTCGCGCAGGCGGTGGCGATCAACCTGACCGCGCCACTGCTGCTGACCAACGCCTTCATCGCGCAGACCGCAGGGTTGGCCGAACGGCGCCGGGTGATCGGCATCTCGTCCGGTGCGGCGGTCAAGGCGATTTCCGGCTGGGGCGTGTACGGTGCGACCAAGGCGGCGCTCGACCACTTCACCCGCCACGCCGCCCTTGAGCAGGCGGAACATGGTGACGGCGTTCGCATCGTGTCGCTCTACCCCGGTGTGGTCGATACCGGCATGCAGGCGACGATCCGCGGCAGCTCGACCGACGCCTTCCCCAATCGCGAGCGCTTCGACGCGCTGAAGGCCGACGGCGCACTGAGCAGCCCGGCCGACACGGCGCAACGCATCCTCGCCTACCTCGACAGCCCGGCGTTCGCCAGCGTGCCGGTGGTCGATATCCGCACGCTGTGAGCTCCGCCCGCAGCCAAACCGTCGCACCGCTGCCGATGCGCGATGGCGTCAGCCCGAGCTACGTCTGGGTGCAGGACGGCGCTGGCGCGGCCTTGTTGCCGTTTCTGGCGGCGCGCTTCCCGGACGTGCCGGCCGCGGTCTGGCTCGACCGGATGGCGCGTGGCGAGCTGGTCGACCGGTACGGCCAGGCGCTCGTGCCGGACAGCACGATCCGGCGCGGCGACTGCCTGTTCTACTACCGCGAGCTGGCGCAGGAGACGCCGGTGCCGTTCAGCGAGACCGTGCTGTTTCGCGACGAGCACCTGCTGATCGCCGACAAGCCGCACTTCCTGCCGGTGATCCCGACCGGCCGCCACCTGCAGGAGACGCTGCTGGTGCGCCTGAAGCGCCGGCTCGGCCTTAACGAGCTGACGCCGATCCACCGCATCGACCGCGACACCGCCGGCCTGGTGGTGTTCTCGCTCAATCCGGCCAGCCGCGGCGCCTACCAGTCGCTGTTCCAGCAACGCGCGATCACCAAGACCTACGAGGCGGTTGCGCCGGCGCTGCCGGGCAAGACCTTCCCCTTCGTTCACCGCAGCCGCATGGTGCCGGGCACGCCGTTCTTTCGCATGGAGGAAGTCGCCGGCGAGCCGAACAGCGAGACCTGGATCGACCTGATCGAGCAGCGCGATGGCGTGTGCCGTTATCGACTGCAGCCGGTCACCGGCCGCAAGCATCAGCTGCGCGTGCATCTGGCCGGCCTCGGCGCGCCTATCGTCGGCGACGTGTTCTACCCCGAGGTGCGGCCGGTGGCGGACGACGACTTCTCACGGTCGCTGCAATTGCTGGCCCGCGCCATCGCCTTCACCGACCCCTTGAGCGGCGAGCCGCGCCGGTTCGTCAGCCAGCGCGATCTCTGACGTATCGCTGTAAATTTTTGCTTCACCCCGCATCCGTTTCGCTTCGGCCAACGTAGTAGCTAGTGCAGACCGTACTGCATCGCTAACTCGAGCCGAAGGAGAAACACCATGAAAACCACCCCCCGTCTGTTGCTCATCGCTGCGCTGTTGGCCACGCCGCTGGCGTTTGCCGAATCGACCGTGTGGGTCGGCGGTCAGCAAATGCTCCCGAGCAAGGACATCGTCGACAACGCGGTCAATTCGGCCGACCACACCATGCTGGTCACCGCCGTGAAGGCGGCCGGCCTGGTCGGCACGCTGAAAGGCCCTGGCCCGTTCACCGTGTTCGCCCCGGTCAACTCGGCGTTCGCCGCGCTGCCGGCCGGCACCGTCGACGGCCTGCTGAAGCCGGAAAGCAAGGACACGCTGATCCGCGTGCTGACCTACCACGTGGTGCCGGGGCGTTACGACATGGCGGCGCTGAGCCAGGCCATCAAGAAAGGCGGTGGCACCGCCGAACTGACAACCGTGTCCGGCGGCAAGCTCTGGTTCATGTGGAACGGCCCGCACAACATCGTGATCAAGGATGAAAAGGGTCAGATCGCCAACATCACCACCTACGACGTCTATCAGAAGAACGGTGTAATCAACGTTGTCGACAAAGTGTTGCTGCCGATGTAAGGCGGGATGAGGCGGCCACGGTGGCGGTCGCCTCGTTGTTTTTTGGTTTTTAGCTGCCACAATCGAATTCAGGCTGCATGAAACCAGGGGCCCCTCTGTGGACCGTCGTCATCCGGATGCAAACGAAGAACTGATCGAACTGCTCGCGCGTACCGCGCTTGGCGAACGCAAGGCCTTCGCCCGGCTCTACCGTCTGGCCGCGCCGCAGTTGTTGGGCATCTTGCGGCGCTACGTGCGACAGCGGGCGTTGGCCGAAGAGCTGCTTCAGGACTGCTTCATCGAGATCTGGCACCATGCGCCCGACTATCGCCCGGAGCGCGGCGTGCCGTTGGCCTGGATGAGCCGGATCGCCCGCAACAAGGCGATCGATGCGCTGCGCCAGTGGCCGGACGAAGTCTCATCGGACGAATTCGAGTTTCCCGAGCCCAGCGCCGCCGCCAGCGATGAACCGCTCGCCGTGCTGAGCGAGCGCAGCGAGGCCAGTACGCTTTTCGACTGCCTGCGCCATCTACCTGCCGCGCAGCGCCAGAGCGTGGTGCTGGCCTATTTTCACGGCCAGTCGCACAGCGAAATCGCCGCCATCCTGGGGAGCCCGCTCGGCACGGTGAAGAGTTGGGTCACCCGGGCGATCGCCCATTTGAGAGAGTGCGTCGGCGTATGAACTACCTGCTCCCCGAACGCTATCAGCCGCTAGCCGCCCGCTACGTCAGCGGCGTGCTGCGCGGCGCCGCGCGCTCCCGATTCGAAAAGCTTGCCAGCGTCCACTCGCTGCTGCAGCAAGAAATCGTCGCCTGCGAGAATCTGCTCGCCCCGCTCGATGCCGCGACCGTGCCGGTGAAACCGCGTCGCCGCACCTGGCGGCAGATTGAGAAACGGTTGGGTTTTCGGCCGCGGCGGCGATCGCATCCGGTGTTCTGGTTCCTCACCGGCACCATCACGGCGTTCCTGATGAGCGCGGCGGTGGTGAACTTCTCGCCGCAGCTGCTGCCGCAACCCGAGCTGCCGACCCCGGTCGCGGTGCTGAACGATCCCACCGGCGTCGCCGGCATGGTGGTCAGCCGCGACGCGGCACGGCGCACGCTGGCCGTGACGCTGCTGCAACCGGTCGACCTACCGGCGGGCAAGGTGCTGGAACTCTGGGCGCTGCGCCGCGACGGTACGCCGCGCTCGCTCGGCCTGTTGCAGGGCAAGACACCGCGGGTGACGATCAGCCGGCCGCTGTCCGACGCTAACCAGCTGGCGGTGTCGATCGAGCCGGAGGGCGGCTCTCCCGAGGACAAGCCGACCGGACCGGTGGTGTATACTGGCCCGCTGATTCTCAGCTGACATGCATTGACATCGCCATGACGCTTTCCAACATCCGCGCCGTTGCCTTCGACCTCGACGGCACCCTGGTCGACTCGATCCCGGATCTGGCCGCCGCTGCCAACGCGATGCGCCAGCATTTTGATCTCGCGCCGCTGCTGGCCGAGCGCATCCAGTCGCACGTCGGCGACGGCATCGCCAGCCTGGTGCACCGCGCGCTCACCGACGAGCGCGACGGCCAGGCGCCGATCGAGACCTGGCAGGCCGGCTTCGCCTTCTTCGTGAAGTACTACCACGAGCACCTGTGCGACTACAGCCACCTCTACCTGGGCGTAGAAGCCGGCCTGGACCTACTGCGTGCACGCCAGCTGCCGCTGGTGGTGATCACCAACAAGAGCGAACGCTTCGCCGTGCCCTTGCTGCAGCAGTTGGGCCTCGCCGACCGCTTCAGCCTGATTCTCGGCGGCGACAGCCTGCCGGAGAAGAAGCCGTCGGCGCAGCCGCTGCTACACGCCTGCGAGGTGCTCGGCATCAAGCCGGCCGAACTGGCGATGGTCGGCGACTCGGCCAACGACATATTGGCCGCGCGTGCCGCCGGCAGCGCGGCGATCGCGGTCAGCTACGGTTACGGTGACGCGGCCCAGCTTGGCGCCGACGCGGTGATCGGCAACCTTGCCGAGCTGTACGATTTGATGAAGAATAACTAACGTTTTTGCCAAGAATCCATTCGATACGAGTCATGAAGTTTCTGCCCAACCTGGCCAGCTGGCGATGGCATCGCTGATCTCGCACCGCCGTTCCGCCTTACGACAACAACGACCTATTGGGAGAAATTCATGACTCACGACGAGTTCCAGACGCTCGCCGCCGCCGGCTACAACCGTATTCCTGTCACCCTCGAACTGTTCGCCGACCTCGACACGCCGCTGTCGGTCTACCTGAAGCTCGCCAACGCGCCCTATTCCTACCTGCTCGAATCGGTGGTCGGCGGCGAGCGCTTCGGTCGTTACTCCTTCATCGGCCTGCCCGCCACGACCCGCTTGCGCGTCAACGAGCGCCGCGTCCAGGTCGAGTACGGCGACAAGGTGATCGAACAGCACGACGGCGACCCGCTCGCCTTCATCGAGGCGTTCCAAGCGCGCTTCCGCACCCCGCCGGTCGAGAGCCTGCCGCGCTTTACCGGCGGCCTGGTCGGCTACTTCGGTTACGACACGGTGCGTTACATCGAGAAGCGTCTGGCCGAGACCCGCAAGCCCGACCCGGTCGGCACGCCGGACATCCTCTTGATGTTGTCCGAGGAACTGGCGGTAGTCGACAACCTGTCGGGCAAGCTGTACCTGGTGGTCTACGCCGACCCGGCGGTGCCGAACGCGCTCGCCAAGGCCGAGGCGCGCCTCGCCGCGTTGCGCACCAAGTTGCGCGAGCCGGTGCCGCTGCCCTTGTCGCTGCCGACCGCGGTGACGCAGGCGCAGTCCGAATACGGCGAAGAAGAATTCAAGCAGGCGGTGGTCGACGCCAAGCGCTACATCACCGAAGGCGACATCATGCAGGTGGTGCTGGCGCAGCGGCTGGCGATGCCGTTTGCCGAATCGCCGCTGGCGCTGTATCGCGCGCTGCGCAGCCTCAACCCCTCGCCGTATATGTTCTTCTACCACTTCGACGACTTCCACGTGGTCGGTGCCTCGCCGGAAATCCTGGTGCGCCGCGAGGGTGAGACGATGACGGTCCGCCCGATCGCCGGCACCCGCCCGCGCGGCAAGACCCGCGAGGAGGACCAGGCTTTGGCCGAAGACCTGCTGGCCGACCCGAAGGAAATCGCCGAACACGTGATGCTGATGGACCTGGGCCGCAACGACGTCGGCCGCGTCGCCGAAACCGGCAGCGTGCGCCTGACCGAGCAAATGGTGATCGAGCGCTATTCGCACGTGATGCACATCGTTTCGAGCGTCGAGGGCACCGTGGCGCCGCAAGTGTCGAACATCGATGTGCTGAAGGCCGCCTTCCCGGCCGGCACTCTGTCCGGCGCGCCGAAGGTGCGCGCGATGGAGATCATCGACGAATACGAGCCGACCAAGCGCGGCATCTACGGCGGCGCGGTCGGTTATCTGGGCTTCTCCGGCGACATGGACCTGGCGATCGCGATCCGCACCGCGGTGATCAAGAACCAGACACTGTACGTGCAGTCGGGCGCCGGCATCGTCGCCGACTCGGTGCCCGAGTCGGAATGGTTGGAAACGCAGAACAAGGCGCGCGCGGTGGTGCGCGCCGCCGAGCTGGTGCAGAGGGGTCTGGACGGCTGATCGCTGATCGAACCGCCATCACGAGAAACGCGCCCGCTGGGCGCGTTTTGCATTGTCAGGCGGAATCACGGCGCCAAGGACGTGCCGGCAAGCGCGTTACGCAGCGCCAAGCCGCCCAGCACGACAAAGATCAATGCGGCGACGATATGGACCGCCTTCGCCGGCAGTCGGTCGGCGAAGCGGTGGCCCAGATAGATCACGGGTACATTGGCCAGCATCATGCCCAGCGTGGTACCGCCGACCACGCCAACGAAGTCATGGAACCGTGCCGCTAAGGCGATGGTGACGATCTGGGTCTTGTCGCCCATCTCGGCCAGGAAGAAAGTGAACACGGTCGTGCCGAAAATGCCCATGGGCCGTTTGGGCATGGCGACTTCGCCTTCGTCGAGCTTGTCGGGCACCAGGATCCAGCCGGCCATCAGGGCGAACGAGGCAACGATGGCCCAATTCAACACCGCGGGATTCAGCACGCCGGATAGCCACGTGCCTATGCCCCCAGCGCCGGCATGGTTGACGAGCGTCGCTACCAGTACGCCAAGAATGATGGGAACAGGCTTGCGGTAACGTGCGGCAAGGACGAGGGAAAGCAGTTGCGTCTTGTCGCCGACTTCGGCCAAGGCGACCACGCTGGTGGAAACGAGGAAGGACTGCATCATGAAGACTCCTGGCCGGCAGAAAACCATGACCGCATTGCTTCCCCGGCCACGCAGAGGCAATGCAGTCAAAGGTCTTGCCAAATCCGGGATCACTTACGCCATGCCGCGAACGGCAAGTCTGTTGACGCAAGTCCCTCTCATAGACGGAGGGCGGCTACTCCCCAATGACGGCCGCCATTCTACCTCGCCGGCCGATCAGAGGAAAGCAGGCCGGTCTGAAAGGAGAGTTCATCCAACGGCGTCGCAGATAGTATACTCCCCCATACTATACGACAGGCGTCATGAGGTATCCCCTCCATGACAAGCCGGGACGTTGTGAATAGCTATTTCAAGTATGAGAGTGATCATCATGCGGGACCAGACACAAGCGGGTATGGCGGGCACACACAGCCATGTATTTCTAGGGGCCGGCCATGAACAGAACGAGCGCAAGACATGGGCGGTGATTGTCCTATGTAGTGTGATGATGCTGGTGGAAATCGTCGGCGGGAGCCTGTTCGGCTCCTTGGCGCTGGTGGCCGACGGCTTGCACATGTCCACCCATGCGGGGGCGATGCTGATCGCCGCGATGGCGTACACCTACGCGCGCCGCCATGCCAACGACCCCCGCTTTGGCTTCGGCACCGGCAAGCTGGGCGATTTGGCGGGTTTCTCCAGCGCCATCGTGCTGGCGATGATCGCGCTGTTGATCGGTTATGAGGCGCTTGTACGTTTCTTCTCCCCGATCCCGATCCATTTCTCCGAAGCCATTCCGATCGCGGTGGTGGGTTTGGGCGTCAACATCGTCAGTGCCTGGCTGTTGAGTGGGGACCATCACGGACACAGCCATGGGCATAGTCATGGCCACGGTCATGATGCGCACGAGCATGGAGACGAGTCCCAGCGCATCGAGAGACGCAACGGCACCGTCGAGCTGTCGGTGTACGAAGACGGCGTGCCACCCCGCTTCCGCTTGGCCTTCGATGGGGAGAAGCCGGCGGCTTCCGCCGTGTCGCTGCAGACGATCCGGCCCGGTGGCGAGAAGCAATCCTTTGCCTTCGTCGATTGCGGAAGCCATCTGGAATCAGTGGACGAGATTCCCGAGCCCCACGCCTTCGAGGTGAGGGTGAGCCTGTCTGGCGAAGAGCATGCGCTAACGTTCGTCGAACACGACCATCATGCCGGGGCGGGGTCGGTTTCCACGCATCGCGACAACAACATTCGGTCGGCGTATCTCCATGTGATCGCCGATGCGGCGGTTTCGGTGCTGGCCATTGTCGGTCTGGTGCTCGCGCGCCTGTTCGGCTGGGTCTGGATGGACCCGCTTGCCGGCATTGTCGGGGCGGTCGTTATCGCCAACTGGTCATACACGCTGATCCGCGACACGGCGGGCGTCCTGCTCGATGTCGTCCCGGATCAACGCATGCAAGGGCAAATCAGGAAGGTCATCGAGCAGGACGGCGATCAACTTGTCGATCTCCACCTCTGGCGCTTGGGGCCAGGCCACCTTGGAGTCATGGTGTCGGTCGTGGCCGAGGCCCAGCGCACGCCGGCCTACTATCGTGCCAAGCTCGACCGCTTCAAGGCGCTGTCACACATCACCGTTGAGGTGCAGCCTCGCGGCAGCCATTAGCAGGATCAGCACCGGCCGGGCGGCCATGCCGAAGACGGTCAGCCGGCCATGCCCCTCTGCGGCTGGTGTCCATCGAGTGTCAGCAGCGTGCGGTAGTGCTCGGGACGGCGGTCGCGAAACACGCCCCAGCTGCGGCGTTTCTCGGCCAGCGCATCCAGATCGAAGCTGGCGAGCAGGATCTGACGCTCGTCGCGACTGGCTTCGGCCACCAGCTCGCCGTCCGGCCCGGCGATGAACGAGCTGCCGTAGAAGGTGATCTGGCCGTCGGCGCCGTGCTCGGTGCCGATCCGGTTGCTGGCGATCAGCGGCATCAGGTTGGCGGCGGCATGGCCGCGCTGGGTGTTCTGCCAGTGGCGGCGCGAGTCGATGCCGGCATCGTGCGGCTCGGAGCCGATCGCGGTCGGGTACAACAGCAGCCCCGCCCCCATCAGCGCCATGCTGCGCGCGCATTCGGGGAACCATTGGTCCCAGCAGATGCCGACGCCGATCCGGCCCACGGCGGTATCCCACACCTTGAAACCGAGATCGCCCGGCGAGAAGTAGTACTTCTCCGTGTAGCCCGGCCCGTCCGGGATGTGCATCTTGCGGTAGTGGCCGAGCAGGCTGCCGTCGGCGTCGATGATCGCGATGCTGTTGAACTGGGTCTGCCCGGCGCGTTCGAAGAAGCTGACCGGCAGCACCACATTCAGTTCGCGCGCCAGAGCCAGGAAGCGCGGCAGCCAGGGGTGGCCCTCGAGCGGGCGCGCCAGCTCGTTGTGGCGGGCGATCTGGTCGATGCAGAAATACGGCGTCTCGAACAGTTCCTGCAGCAGCACGACATTGGCGCCCTGCCCGGCCGCCTCGCGTACCAGCGCCTCGGCGTTGGCGAGGTTGGCGTCAGTATCCCAAGTGCAAGCCATCTGGGTGGCGGCGACGGTAATGTTGCGCATGGTGGGGTCTCCTAAATTCTATTATTCGGCCAACGTCGGCCAGTAGCGGGCATGTTGATGGCGCAGCGCGTCGAGCGTGGCGCGCTCCTGCGGCGCAATCGGCCGAGCCGGGAAATGGTGCGGGTCGGTGAAATCGCAGGCGATGCCGCTCAAGCCCTCGATCACGCCGAGCGTGGCTATCGGCAGGTACGGCAGGCTGTAGCCACCTTCCTGCAGCGCGACCAGCCGGCCATCGCAGATCTGTTCGGCCAACGTTTTCAAGCGTGCCGCCAGCGCGGTGTAGCCGTCGCGGGTCAGCCGCATCCGGCCCAGCGGATCGTAGGCGTTGGCATCTTGGCCGGCCGAGATCAGGATCAACTGCGGGCGATATTGCCGCAGTACCGGCAGCACGATCTCGTCGAACGCGGCGAGATAGCCGCGGTTGCCGGTGCCGGCCGGTAGCGGCAGGTTGAGGTTGTGACCGCGCCCGGCGCCCTCGCCCGCTTCGTCGCTTGAGCCGCCTTCCAGCGGGTAGTTGTCCTCCTCGTGCAGCGACACGAACAGCACCGACGGGTCGTCGTAGAACAGCGACTGGGTGCCGTTGCCGTGGTGCACGTCCCAGTCGATGATCGTGACCCGCTCCAGCCCGTGCATTGCCTGAGCGTGGCGCGCCGCGGCCGCGACATTGTTGTAGTAGCAATAGCCCATCGCGAAGTCGCGGCTCGAGTGATGGCCGGACGGCCGGATTAGCGCGTAGGCATTGTCGACCTGCCCCTGCAGCACCGCGTCGACCGCCGCGCAGGCCGCGCCGGCGGCGAGCCGCGCGGTGCGTTCGGTCGCCTCGTTGCCGCGCGCGTCGTCGCCGAGTTGGATCGTCTTACCGCTTGCGGCGGCGCAGCGGGCAGCGAGGCTCGCCAGATAGTCGGCCGAATGCACGCGCAGCAGCTGTTGGTCGCTCGCCGCGTCGAAGGCCAGCGGCGTGAGCTGCGCCGTCAGACCGACCGCATCGAGCAGCCGCTTGGTGTGTACCAGACGCAGAGGGCTGTCGAATTCTTCGCCGCAGTCGGCGCCTTGATAGACCTGGCGGCCGGCGTTGTGCTCGAGAAAGCGCTCGTCGTAGATGAAACCCGTTGTCGTCATCGCCGCTTCCTCACTGACCGGTCTTGAAACGGGTCCACAGGCGGGTCTGCAGGCGCAGCGTCGCCGGGTCGAACGGGCGCTGCACCCACAGCGTCTCCATCCGCTTGGCGTCCGGGTAGATCATCGGGTCGCTGATCAGCGAGGCGTTGAGCAGCTTCTTCGCGCCGGTATTCGGGCTCGGGTACATCACCGAGTTGCTAATCTTGGCGACCACGTCCGGGCGCAGGATGTAGTTGATGAAGGTGAGCGCGCTGTCGACGTTCTTGGCGTCTTTCGGAATCGCCATATTGTCGAACCACAGCTGGGCGCCGATCGACGGCAGGCTGTAGCCGATCTGCTGGCCGTTCTTCGACGACTGGGCGCGCAGCTTGGCGACCAGCACCGCGCCGGAATAGCCGGTGGTGACGCATACCTCGCCGGTGGCCAGGTCGTTCATCACCGGCGTGGCGATGAAGCGGCGGATGTACGGGCGCACCTTCATCATCATCGCGTAGGCGTCCTGGTAGTCCTTGGGCTTGGCCGAATTGGGGTCGCGGCCGAGGTAGCGCAGTGCCATCGGGAAGATCGCGCTCGCCGAGTCGGTGAGCGCGATGCCACAGGACTTCAGCTTGGCCGCGTACGCCGGGTTGAACACCAGGTCGAAGCTGTTGGCCGGCACCGGCGCACCGAGCGCCTTCTGCACCTTGCCGGCGTTGTAGCCGATCGCGGTGGTGCCCCACATATACGGCACGCTGTACTGGTTGCCCGGGTCG
The DNA here is from genome assembly GCF_055597485.1 of Crenobacter sp. CS_VA4. NCBI lineage: Bacteria > Pseudomonadati > Pseudomonadota > Betaproteobacteria > Neisseriales > Neisseriaceae > Crenobacter > Crenobacter sp. CS_VA4. The sequence goes on along the minus strand of NZ_JBVMAE010000015.1, from coordinate 71,665 downwards.
GACTGTTGCGCTTTTTGCATCAGCACCGGGTCGAGGTTGGGGTAGTTGGACAGCTTGCTCTTGTCGAGCTTCAGGTAGACGCCGCTCTGGATCTGCCGCGCCAGGAAGTCGTTGGACGGGAACACCAGGTCGTAACCGGTGTGGCCGGTGAGCAGCTTCGATTGCAGCACTTCGTTGCTGTCGTACACGTCGAGGCGCACTTTGATGTCGGTTTCTTTTTCGAAATTGGCAATGGTGTCAGGCGCGAAGTATTCGCCCCAGTTGTAGATGTTGAGCTCCTTGGCGTTGGCCGAACCGGCCAGTCCCAGTGCCAGCAAGGCGAGCCAGAGCGGCTTTCTTCCTGTGTTCATCGCTTTCTCCTCTGCTTGTTATCCGGCCGCATCGTGGCTGCCGTGCTTTCGATTCTAGGCAGTGGGCGAGAAATGATAAGACAATGGATCGGAACTACTTTTTTTCCTGACAGGAAATACTGGCCATGGACATGCTCGCCGCACTCGACGCCTTCATCGCCGTTGCCGACACCGGCAGCCTCAGCCGCGCCGCCACCCGGCTCGGCAAGACCCCGTCGGCGATCACCAAGGCGATCCACGCGCTCGAAGCGTCGCTAGGCGTGCGGGTGCTGGAGCGCACCACCCGCCACGTGGCGCTGACCGAGGCTGGACGCATTTATCTCGAAACCGCCGGCGAGGTGCAGCAACGGTTGGCCGAAGCGCGCCAGCGCATCGCCGAACTGGACGGCCGGCCGCGCGGGCTGCTGCGGTTGACCGCACCGCTGTCGTTCGGCCGCGCGGTGCTCGCCGAATTCGGGCCGCGCTTCCTGCAGCGCTACCCCGAGGTGGAGCTGAACGTGTCGCTGTGCGACCGTTTCGTCGACATGGTCGCCGAGGGCTTCGACCTGGCGTTGCGGCTCGGCCGCCACGACCTGCCCAACCAGATCGTCAAGGTGGTCGGCAACAACCGGGTGTTGATCTGCGCGAGCCCCGCCTATCTCGCTAGCCACCCTCCGATCACCACGCCGGAGCAGTTGGCCGAACACGCCTGCCTGCTCTACCGCCATCCGATGCTGAATCCGGGATGGCTGCTGCGCCGCGACGGCCGCAGCTGGCAGGTGGCGCCGAGCGGGCCGATGGTGTCGGACAACTACGATCTGTTGCTGGACGCGGCGCTGGCCGGACTCGGCATCTTCCCCTGCCCGCAGTGGAGCGTGATCCGCCATATCCGCGACGGGCGCTTGGTGCCGCTGTTGACCGACTACGAATTCGAGGGCGAGAGCTTCGGCCGCGAGCATGTCTACGCCGCCTACCCGAGCACCCGGCGCGACTCGCCCAAGGTGCGGTTGTTTGTCAGCGAGCTGAGCGAGTGGATGGCAGAGCATTTTTGTTATCGGCCGGAGGGAGAGTGAGAGGGCAAGGAGCTTTGCGGGCTCTAGGTCGTAGGGAATGTCGGTGGGGATGGAGCTTTGTCGGTCTCGCCCGACTGGCGAGGTACTTTCTTTGCTTCGCCAAAGAAAGTACCCAAAGAAAGGCGCCCCCAACGACGCCGGCCCGCTGACGCGGGCTGCCCTGCGGGCGGACGCGGCCAACGGGCGGCTGCGCAACTCGCGTCGGCAAAAGCCGACACTCGGACAGTGCTCGCCGACGTCTCCCGTTGGCCACGCCCGTCCTCGGCGGCGTCGAAGGGGATTGGGTGACGGTCGGCAGCATTCGTCGGCTCGTTCTGTTTGGCAAATGTAACGCGGCGCGCGATTTGGCACCGTTTCACGCTGCTTTTGGTACCACATTCCGCCCGGATTGTCAGGGCATGGTGGAAGAGGGGCGGAGCGGAAGGAGTTCAGTACCTTATACTGTGGGATATACGTACTTGAAAGGAGATTCATGGAGCCAAACACTTCCATCATGACAGGGCTGGTGAAGTCTGCACTCACTCCCGTTAAATGGGCATGGAGTAAGTTTAGCCAGACCTCTATCAAGTACGAAAAAGCGCCAAAGAATATTCTCCAACTTACATACCCGTACACTTCAAAACGCCATGTTGAGAGTAAGTTCGGCGTGCCTGTGTATGAGCAGAACCTAAGCAATGGCGAGACCCTTGTCGCCTACGTGTTCTCAAACGCACTCGTACAAATCGAGTATGCTCAAGACGATATGGTCGATGCAGTCATGCTTGTGAGCCTTGAGACTGGTGCATTTCTCAAATGGCCTTTGAATCGACTCAGGAACTTCTCTATCCCTCGCTTGAACTACGTACTAGGGAAAACAACTCTTGGCGACGTATTCGATTCTAACGAACTCACTCTGTTCAAAGACTACTCAACCAAGTTTTTCATCCTTTGGCAGAAATTCTATGGGGGCAATCCCGGACGCTATTGCACTTTTCAATTCGGGCTATTCGCAGGTGAAGGCACTGAAGCCAATTTCCCGAACTATGAAGACGTAGATGATGGCTCAATTCAGGGAAGTGCAAGGATTAACACCGCTAACGAATGTCTCTTCAATGCGATAAGGATCACGCGCGAAGACTATGAGAGTCTTGGTGGCTTCGGTTACTGCTACGGTGTTTTCCCCTAATTGGGAACACCCGTTACCCCGCCTGAATCTCCTGGGTGAGTGTGGCGAATCAGGCTCTTCCCACCCGGTGGTCAGCACCGGGGTGTTGAAATCGGTTCTGTCGGCCGCGTTCACTGTCATTTTGAAACCTTCCAAATCCACAACTGCAGCAATCATCCTGCCGATCCCCTTTGCGCTGCCGAGCGATCGTCAAACGGCCAGGTCTTAAGCCGCCGCTTGTTCGAGCGGGCGGACGTTAGCCGCCCGCGAGTTCGGCGGCGCCTGGCCGCTTGGCAGGCGCGAGGGGAGCCGAAGGCCAGCGCACTGGGGTCGCCTTTCTTTGGGTACTTTCTTTGGCGAAGCAAAGAAAGTACCTCGCCAGTCGGGCGAGACCGACAAAACCACAACCCAAGCTCACCTTCCTTAAAATCCGCGAAAACAAAAAGCCGGACGATGTCCGGCTTCGCTATTGGTAAAAGGCAGCACTAATGCACGCTCACTGGATAACGCTCCGCCACCCACGCCTCGAACCGCTCGCACATCGCTTCATCCGACTCGGCGTTGTCGGCGATCAGCTCGGCGCCATGCACCAGCCGGATCCGTGCGCCCAGCTCGGGCGGGTAGTCGCTCGGCTCGCCGCGCGCCGCCGCCGCGATCTGCCGCTGCGCCTCGTCCCACGCCTGTTCCACCGTCAGGTTGCAGACGTCGGCCAGGTGGCGCGCGTTGAACGGCTCGCCGGTCAGGCTCAGCAAGGTGGCGTTGTGGCTGACGCTGTTGCCCGGTGCCCAATAGTGTTCGGCCAACTTCGGTCCGATCGCCGGGTTGTCGGTCAGGTAACCGTATTCGCGCTCGAAGTAGGCGCGGGTCTGGTACACCGCCATATTGGCGAGCAGGTAGCCGTGGTAGGCGGCGGCCGACTCCTGGTTGAGCAGGTGCGGGATCGACAACACCGGGCGCGGGCTCGCTTCGATGCCGAGGATGCGCTGCTCGGTGGCGCGGGCCAGTTTTAACGCCGCTTCCGGCGTCAGCTCGTCGTCGGACAGTTGGTACAGCGCCCATTCGAAATTGGCGACGATCAGGATCATCCGCTCCATGAAGGCGCGGAACGGCTGGCTGATCTCGATCTGCGCGCGGATCAGTGCGTCCGGCACTACCTCGCCGGCGCTGTTTTTCGCGTAGCGCTTCAGCCAGTCGGCGTCGCCGAGCAGGCTGTCGCAGAACATCGACTGCGTCTCGGCGTAGGCCATCGAGGTCGGCGCAAACTCCTGCGAGAAGCACGGCGAGTTCTGCGTGACGTTGGCGAAGTGCGCCGCGTGGCCGCCCTCGTGGAACAGCGTGGTGATCGCGCGGTCGCCGCTGCCGATCTGGTCGGGCTTGGCGTCGGAGGTGAAGTTGATCTGCGCCGGCACCCAGCGGCCGGTCTCGTCGTAGAAGCTTGGAATCGGGCCGTGGCAGAAGCCGTTCTGGTACTTGCCCTTGCGCTCCAACAGGTCCAGCTGCATCAGCGCGCCACGGTAGCCGATGCCGAGGCGGCGGAAGCTCAGCATCCATCGCTCCACCGCCTTGGCGAACGGCAGATAGGGGTCGAGTTGGCGCGTGACGTCGCCGCTCATGTGAAAGCGCAGGTTCCACGGTTTGAGCGCCGACTCGCCCTTCTGTTCGGCCAAGGTGTTCAGCGCGCGCAGATTGGCGTCGCGGGTGCGCGCCTCGAAGTCGTCGAGGATCACGAACAGCGCCTCCGGGCTCATCCGCTCGTTCTTGTTGACCTTGTAGTCGAAGTAATTGCGGTAGCCGAGCGTGCGCGCCATCCGGTTGCGCTGGCGCACCAAGTCGAGGAAGCCGTTGTCGAGCACCCAGCGCTCCTGCCCCAGCAGCGCGTCGTGCGAGCTCTTGCGCGCCGTCTCGTCGGGGTTGGTGGCCATATTGGTGGCGAGCATGCCGAGCGTCGCCTCCTCGCGCACTCCCAGCTCGTTGAAATGATGGAGCGCGTGCTGCTGGTTCTTGGCGAACAGCGCCGACTCCATCTCGATCAGCTCGCGCATCTCATCGCGCGCCGTGTCGCTGTCGAGGATGTTGCACTCGAACAGGGCCTGCCAGCCCTGCAGGCCGTGCTGCAGCTGAGCCTTGTCGCAGGCATCCGGCGTGCTGCCCAGCTCGGCCAGTGCCGTGCGCACCGCCGTCAGCCGTTCAGGGCTGGAAATAAAGTCCTTGTACGTCTGCTCGGCACGGGCAAAGCCGGCATGGTCGTCTGAGATGCCCATATAGGTGTCCCAGAACAGGTCTTCCTTGGCCTTGTGGACTGCCAGGTAGTCGCGATTGAGCTGGTCGAACAGCTCGCGGGGGCTAGACATTAGTTTCTCCTCGGGTGGCGAGCCGGCTCGGCTCCGGGTCGGTGCGGCCGGCTTCGGATCGGCTGCGTGGGTCAGATTGGATATTGTATTGGCATGAGCGGCAAAACAAAAAGGCAGCGATGCGGTCGCTGCCTTTTTTGGTCTTCCGTGTTGCCTCAGGCGCCGGCCATCCGTCGCCGCGCCCGGTCGGTGCGCTCCTTCTCGTCCTTGAACTGCGCCATCGTGCTGGCGACGAAGTCGATGTGCGCCTCGGCGGCGCGCCGGGCCGCCTCCGGGTCGCGCGCCACGATCGCCCGACACACCGCCATATGTTGCTCGAGCAGCTCGCCCGCCACCGGGCCGCTGGCGAACAGGCTGGTGATGTTGTCCTCGATATGTCTGTGCAGCATGTGCAACAGGCTGCTGATCAGGTGGGCGAACAGTACATTGTGCGAGGCCTCGGCCACAGCCCGATGAAACTCCACGTCGATCGCCGCCCGGGTGCTCATGTCGCCCTGTTCATAGGATTGCTCGAGCTGCTCGATCAGCCCCTGCAGCCGCTCCAGGTCGGCATCGGTGGCACGCCGCGCTGCCACGCTGGCGACAGTGCCCTCCATCGCGCGGCGAAACTCCAGCACGTCGCCCTGCAGGCCTGCGTCCTGGTTGATCAACTGCTCCCACGGGTCGGAAAACGCCGTCTCCAGCTGGTCGGTGACATAGGTGCCGCCGCCCTGCCGGCTGGTCAACAGGCCGCGCGCGGTCAGCTTCTGGATCGCCTCGCGCAGCGACGGGCGCGACACGCCGAATTGTTCGGCCAGGGTCCGCTCGGCCGGCAGCCGCGAGCCGGGCTTCAACACCCCTTCAAGGATCTGGTCTTCCAGCTGTTTCACGATCGCGTCCGCTAAGCGCGGCACGTTCACCTTTTGGTACGCCATATCTGTTCTCTCGATTTCCCACCGTTAACCCCGGGCGGCGCCCATCATCCTCCAGCCTCGCCGGTGAAACAAGCGGGCAAAGATCCTGGCGATGACGTTGTCGCGGCGCGACAAACGGCACGGCATGCTGCAACACGGCAAAGCCGCGCCGTCGTTGTGTTTGCGTAAATTGGTAAGACCAATAATAGCAGTGTCTGGCGCGGAGCTATACCGGATTCTATAAAACGGCTATTGACTCATAGCGAGCATTCGCTCTACAGTCGATTCCAACAATAAATATTGGTCTTACCAATTATCCAAAGGAGAGAGGATGCAGCCCAATACCGCAGCGCGGCCGGCCCCCGGCGCTACGCGCCCGACCGACGTCTACTTCTTCGGCACCTGTCTGCTCGACCTGTTTCTGCCCGCGGCGGGCATGGACGCGATCACCCTGCTCGAGCGCCAAGGCCTGCGCGTGCACTTCCCCCAGGCGCAAAGCTGCTGCGGCCAGCCGGCCTATACCAGCGGCCACCCCAAGGAGGCCCGCGCGGTGGCGCGCGCGCAGCTGGCGCTGTTCCCGAACGACTGGCCCATCGTGGTGCCGTCCGGTTCCTGTGGTGGGATGATGAAGCACCACTGGCCGCGACTGTTCGCCGGCGAGCCGGAGCAGACCTTGGCCGAAGCGCTGGCGGCGCGGGTGGTGGAGCTGTCGGATTTCCTGCTCAACGTGCTGGACTTCCGCCCCGAGGATCGCGGCCTGCCCACCCGGGTGGCGGTGCATACCTCCTGTGGCGCGCGGCGCGAGATGAATGTGCACCTGACCAGTTGGGCGCTGGTCGACCGGCTCGCCCATGTCGAGCGCGTGGTGCACGACCACGAGTCGGAGTGCTGCGGTTTCGGCGGCACCTTCTCGGTGAAGCACCCGGACATCGCCGGCGCGATGGTCGGCGACAAGGCCGCGTCGCTGCAGCACAGCGGCGCGCTCGAATTCGTCACCGCCGACGGCGGCTGCCTGCTCAACATCAACGGCAAGCTCGCCAAGGACGGCGAGCGGGTGTTCGCCGGCAAGCATCTGGCCACCTTTCTGCTGGAACGCACCGGAGGCAAGGTATGAGCGCGCGCGACACCATCCTTGCCAAGCTACGCGCCGCGCCGCGCTCCGTCCCGGTCGAGCCGGACGTCGCCGCGCACTTCGAACGCTTCGGCCCGCGCTGGAGCGAGCTGGAAGCCTTGCGCCACTGGGCGGCGATGATGCGCTCGGTGAAGACCGACATCGTCTGGTGCAGCGAGGGTGACTGGCCGCAAAGCTTGGCCGAACAGGTGAAGGCGCGGCCGATCCGCAGCCTGCTGCTCGCGCCGCAGACCCCGCATGGCCGCCTGGCGCAGGAAGCGCTGCAGCACAATCCGCTGCTGAAGCTGAAGACCTTCGACCGCGTAGTCGACGACTGGAAGGATGAGCTGTTCAACGACACCGACGCCGCGTTCACCGCGGTGCGCTGCGGCATCGCCGCCACCGGCACGCTGGTGCTGTGGCCCGACGCCGACGAGCCGCGCACGATGAGTCTGGTGCCGCCGACCCACTTTGCGCTGTTCGACACCCGCACCCTGCACCCGGACTTCTACACCACGATGAGCGCTGAAGGTTGGCCGAACGGCATGCCGACCAATGCGCTCTTGGTGTCCGGCCCGTCCAAGACCGCCGACATCCAGCTGACGCTGGCCTATGGCGCGCACGGCCCGCGCGAGCTGGTGGTGCTGGCGGTGCTGCCGCCCCACATCGACGTGGCTCAATTGGAGGACGCGGCATGAGCGACGCGCAAACGATCACCGTCTACCCGTCCCGCCAGTTCAAGGACAACGCCCGCGCGGCATTGCAGGATGGCGAGTTGCGCCACAGCCTGCGCACCGCGATGGACTACCTGATGGCCAAGCGACTATCGGCGTTTCCGGACGGCGACGAGCTGGAGACGCTGCGAAGTTTGGGCGAGACCATCCGCCAGCGCTGCCTCGCCAAGCTGCCCGAGCTGCTCGAACAACTGGAGAGCAAGCTCACCGCCAACGGCGTAAAGGTGCACTGGGCCGAGACGACAGAGCAGGCCAACGAAATCATCCACGGCCTGATCGCCCGGCGCGGCGGCACGCTGGCGGTGAAGGGCAAGTCGATGGTCAGCGAGGAGACCGAGCTCAACCACTATCTGGAAGCGCGCGGTGTCACCGCGGTGGAAAGCGATATGGGCGAGTACATCGTGCAGCTGGCCGGCGAGAAGCCCACCCACATCATCATGCCGGCGATCCACAAGACCCGCGCCCAGATCGCCCGGCTGTTCCACGAGCACATCCCTGACACGCCGTATACCGAGGACGTCGACGCGCTGATCAAGATCGGCCGCAACGTGCTGCGCGATCTTTATTTAAAGGCCGACGTCGGCCTGTCCGGCGTCAACTTCGCGGTGGCCGAGACCGGCACGCTGTGCCTGGTGGAAAACGAGGGCAACGGCCGGATGTGCACCACCGTGCCCGACATGCACATCGCCATCACCGGCATCGAAAAGGTGGTCGAGAAGCTGACCGACGTGGTGCCGCTCTACAGCCTGCTGACTCGCTCGGCGATTGGCCAGCCGATCACCACCTACTTCAACATGATCTCGTCGCCGCGCAAGCCGGGCGAAAAGGACGGCCCGCGCGAAGTGCACCTGGTGCTGCTCGACAACGGTCGCTCGCAAGCCTACGCCGACGAGCAGCTGCGCAAGACGCTGCAGTGCATCCGCTGCGGCGCGTGCATGAACCACTGCCCGGTCTATACCCGCATCGGCGGCCACGCCTACGGCACCACCTACCCTGGCCCGATCGGCGAAATCATCTCGCCGCACCTCTTGGGCCTGGAGAACACCCGCGATCTGCCGACCGCCTCGAGCCTGTGCGGCGCCTGCGGCGAGGTCTGCCCGGTGAAGATTCCGATTTCCGAGATGCTGATGCGGCTGCGCGAGGAGGCACAGCGCCCGGCGACCGAGACGGTGCCGCACCCGTTGCGAGGCCAGGGCGCCGCGCACACCGGCAAGGAGGCACTGGCCTGGCGCGCCTGGCGCGGCCTGTTCGGCCAACCTTCTGTCTACAAGCTGTTCGGCTGGGCCGCCACCCGGCTGCGCGGCCTGACCCCGCCGGGGCAGCTCGGCTGGACGCAGAACCATGTGCCGCTGAAGCCGGCCGCGAAGACGCTGCACCAATTGGTGCGCGAACGCGACGCCGCACGCCGTTAGCCCTGGAGCCACCATGACCGAGACCGTCGTTTTGCCGCATGCCGAACAAGAACACCGCGCCGAACTGGTGCAGAAACTCCGCCAGGCCTTTGCCGACTGCCAGTTCCTTTTCGAGCCGGAGGACACCGTCGTCTATGAAAGCGACGGCCTGGCCGCCTACCGCTGCCTGCCGATGGCGGTGGTGCTGCCGGAAACCGAAGCTCAGGTGCAGCACATTCTGCGAGTGTGTAGTGAATTGAAGGTGCCGGTGGTGCCGCGCGGCGCCGGCACCTGTCTGTCCGGCGGCGCGCTGCCGATCGAGAACGGCATCGTGCTGTCGCTCGCCAAGTTCAAGCACATCGTCGAGCTGAACCCGCTGGCGCGCACCGCCACGGTGCAGCCCGGGGTGCGCAACCTGGCCATCTCCGAGGCGGCCGCACCGCACGGCCTCTATTACGCGCCCGATCCTTCGTCGCAGATCGCCTGCACCATCGGCGGCAACGTGGCGGAGAACTCCGGCGGCGTGCACTGCCTGAAATACGGCCTGACCGTGCACAACATCCTCAGGGTGCGCGCGGTGACGATGGACGGCGACGTGGTCGAGTTCGGTTCGCTGGCGCCGGACGCGCCGGGGCTGGACCTGCTCGGCGTGTTCATCGGCTCGGAGGGCATGTTCGCGGTGGTCACCGAGGTGGTGGTGAAGCTGGTGCCGAAGCCGCAGACCGCGCAGGTGATCATGGCGAGCTTCGACGACGTCGCCCGGGGCGGCGACGCGGTAGCGGCGATCATCGCCGCCGGCATCATCCCGGCCGGCCTCGAGATGATGGACGGCCCGGCCACCCGCGCGGTCGAGGAATTCGTCCATGCCGGCTACGACCTGTCGGCTGCGGCGATCCTGCTGTGCGAATCGGACGGCACGCCCGAAGAGGTGGCCGAGGAAATCGCGCGCACCATCGAGGTGCTCGAGGCGAACGGCGCCACGCGCATCCAGGTGTCGCAGAGCGAGGCCGAGCGGCTGACCTTCTGGTCGGGGCGCAAGAACGCCTTCCCGGCCGCCGGGCGGCTGTCGGCCGACTACTACTGCATGGACGGCACGATCCCGCGCCGCCATATCGGCACCTTGCTGACCCGCATCGCCGAGATGGAGCGGCAGTATGCACTGCGCTGTATCAACGTGTTCCACGCCGGCGACGGCAATATGCACCCGCTGATCCTGTTCAACGGCAACGACGCCGACGAATGGCACCGCGCCGAGTTGTTCGGCGCCGACATCCTGGAAACCTGCGTGGAGCTGGGCGGCACCATCACCGGCGAGCACGGCGTCGGCGTCGAGAAGATCAACTCGATGTGCGTGCAGTTTTCGCCCGAGGAGCGCGAGGCGTTCTTCGCGGTGAAGCACGCATTCGATCCGGCCGGCCTGCTCAACAACGACAAGGCGATCCCGACCCGGGCGCGCTGCGCCGAGTACGGCAAGCTGCACGTGCACCACGGCCAGCTGCCCCACCCCGACCTGCCCCGTTTCTGAGGCCGTGAGATGACCGAGATTCTCCAGCAATTCCGCGACGCGATCCTCAAGGCGTCGCACGACAAGACCCCGCTCTGCATCACCGGCAGCGGCAGCAAGCACTGGTACGGTGAGAGCCCGCAGGGCGAACGCCTCGACACCCGCGGCTATGCCGGCATCGTCGCCTACGACCCGGCCGAACTCGTGATTACCGCACGTTGCGGCACTAGCTTGGCCGAGATCGAGACGACGTTGGCCGAACAGAAGCAGATGCTCGCGTTCGAGCCGCCGCATTTCGGCCCTGCCGCCACGCTCGGAGGTTGCGTCGCCGCCGGCCTGTCCGGGCCGCGCCGGCAGAGCGCCGGGGCGCTGCGCGACTTCGTGCTCGGCACAGTGCTGATGGACGGCAAGGGCCAGGAGCTGAGCTTCGGCGGCCAGGTGATGAAGAACGTCGCTGGCTACGACGTGGCGCGGCTGCTGCCCGGCTCGCTCGGCGTGTTGGGCCTGATCCTGCAGGTGTCGCTGAAGGTGCTGCCGAAGCCATTCGCCGAGGCGTCACTGCGCTTCGAACTGAATGAAACCGACGCGCTCACCCGGCTCAACCAGTGGGCCGGCCAACCGCTGCCGATCAGCGCCAGTGCCTGGGAGGACGGCATCCTGCACCTGCGCCTGAGCGGCGCCGAGGCGGCGGTGGCCGCCGCGCGCCAGAAGCTCGGCGGCGAGCGGCTCGACGACGACGCAGCCCAGCGCCTCTGGCAGGCGCTGCGCGAGCAGACCACACCATTCTTTGCCGAGCGCGGCGAGGCGGAGCCCTTGTGGCGGCTGGCCCTGCCGAGCACCGCACCCGCGCTCGGCCTGCCAGGCAGCCAGCTGATCGAATGGGGCGGCGGCCAGCGCTGGTGGCGCAGCGACGCGCCGGCCGAGCAGGTTCGCGCGTTGGCGCAGCAGGCCGGCGGCCACGCCACCTTGCTGCGCGGTGGTGATCGCAGTGCCGGCGTATTCACGCCGCTGCCTGCCCCGCTGCTGCAGATCCACCGCCGCCTCAAGGCCGCGTTCGACCCGGCCGGCGTGTTCAACCCCGGTCGGCTCTACCCCGAGCTGTAACAGGACATCGATACATGCAGACCCACCTGGCTGATTTCATCAAGGACACGCCCGAGGGCATCGAGGCCGACAGCATCCTGCACAAATGCGTGCACTGCGGCTTCTGTACCGCCACCTGCCCGACCTACCAGCTGCTCGGCGACGAACTGGACGGGCCGCGCGGCCGCATCTACCTGATCAAGCAGGTGGTCGAGGGCGCGACGCCGACCGCGAAGACGCTGACGCATCTGGACCGCTGCCTGACCTGCCGCAACTGCGAATCCACCTGCCCGTCCGGTGTCGAGTACGGCCGGCTGCTCGACATCGGCCGACACGTGGTCGAGCAGCAGGTAGCGCGGCCGTTTGCGGAACGGCTGCAGCGGCGTCTGCTCGCCAGGCTGCTGCCGAACCCGGCACTGTTCGGCCCGGCGTACAAGCTCGGCCAGCGCCTGCGGCCGCTGCTGCCCGCCTCGCTCAAGGCCAAGCTGCTGCCGGCAACGCCGGCCGGTGTGCGCCCACAAGGTCGGCACGCGCGCAAGATGCTGATGCTGGAAGGCTGCGTGCAGCCGGCGATGCAGCCGAACATCAACAACGCCACCGCCAGGGTGCTCGACGCGCTCGGTATCGAGCTGATCTCGCCACCCGCCGCCGGCTGCTGCGGTGCGATTCGCTATCACCTGAACGAGCAGGAAGCGGCGCTAGCCGACATGCGCCGCAATATCGACGCGTGGTGGCCGTATATCGAACAGGGGGTCGAGGCGATCGTGATCAACGCCTCCGGTTGCGGCGCCACGGTGAAGGAATACGGCCACTACCTGCGCCTCGACCCCGCCTACGCTGCGAAGGCGCAGCGCGTCAGCGCACTGGCGCGCGACATCGTCGAAGTGCTGGTGCCGATGACGGCAAGGTTGGCCGAAAAGGTGCGTAACAAACCACTCGAGCGGGTCGCCTATCACCCGCCCTGCACTTTGCAGCACGGCCAGCAGCTGCGCGGCCGGGTCGAGCCGCTGCTGCAGGCGCTGGGCCTGACCGTGCTGCTGCCGGCCGACAGCCACCTGTGCTGCGGCTCGGCCGGCACCTATTCGGTGCTGCAGCCCGAGCTGTCCTACCGGCTGCGCGACAACAAGCTCGCCGCGCTCGCGAAGACCGAGCCGCAGATGATCGTGTCCGGCAATATCGGCTGCATCGCCCACCTGCAAGGCGGCACCGCCACGCCGGTGGCGCACTGGATCGAGCTGGTCGACAGGATGTTGGCCGAACCGGCCGTATAGCTTCACCCGACAGCGAATAAGACGGGACCAACCCGTTAGCACCCTGCAACACAAAGGAGAGAACCCATGCCCGCCCCGATCAAGCCTGACGGCTAAGCACGTCCCGCCCCACATCACCGAGTCCAATCAAAACATCACGCCGCCCACTCGCGGCCGTGAGGAGGAACTGTTGACCATGCAAACCTGGACCCAAGTCTACACCCCGCTCGGCAGCCTCGGCCTGTCGGCGTTGGTGGCCGCCATCCCCATCGTCTTCTTCTTCCTGGCGCTGGCGGTGCTGCGCCTGAAGGGGCACATCGCCGGCACGATCACCGTGCTGATCTCGCTGGCGATCGCGATCTTCGTCTACCGGATGCCGGCCGATATGGCGCTGGCCGCCGCCGGCTTCGGCTTCGCCTACGGGCTGTGGCCGATCGCCTGGATCATCGTCGCGGCGGTATTCCTGTACAAGATCACCGTCAAGACCGGCCAGTTCGACATCATCCGCGCGTCGGTGTTGTCGGTCACCGAGGACCAGCGCCTGCAGATGCTGTTGGTCGGCTTCTCGTTCGGCGCCTTCTTGGAGGGCGCGGCCGGCTTCGGCGCGCCGGTGGCGATCACCGCCGCGCTGCTGGTCGGCCTGGGTTTCAACCCGCTGTACGCCGCCGGACTGTGCCTGATCGCCAACACCGCACCGGTGGCGTTCGGCGCGATGGGCATCCCGATCATCGTCGCCGGCCAGGTGACCGGCATCGACGCCTTCCATATCGGCGCCACCGCAGGCCATCAGCTGCCTATCCTGTCGGTGATCGTGCCGTTCTGGCTGGTGATGATGATGGACGGCGTCAAGGGCGTGCGCGAGACCTGGCCGGCGGTGCTGGTGGCCGGCGGCTCGTTCGCCGTCACGCAATTCTTCACGTCCAACTACGTCGGCCCGGAACTGCCGGACATCACCTCGGCGCTGGTCAGCCTGGTGAGCCTGACCGCCTTCCTGAAGGTGTGGCAACCGAAGAAGGTGTTCAGCTTCGCTGCGGTTGGTGTCGGTGGCGGGGCGGCGGCGATGACGTTCGGCGGCGGTGGCAGCTCGCGCCCGACGCCGAAGCCGTCCGGTTACAGCCTGGCCCAGATCGTCAAGGCCTGGTCGCCGTTCATCATCCTGACCGTGATGGTGACGATCTGGAGCCTGAAGCCGTTCAAGGCCTTGTTCGCCAAGGGCGGCGCGCTGGAGCACTGGGTGCTGAAGTTCCATGTGCCGCACCTCGATAACCTGGTGATCAAGGTCGCGCCTATCGTCGACGCGGCCAAGCCGTACGAGGCGGTGTTCAAGCTCGACCTGTTCTCGGCCACTGGCACGGCGATCTTCCTGGCCGCGCTGATCTCGATGGCGGTGCTGAAGATGAAGCCGCGCGACGGCGCGGCGACCCTTGTCGAAACCTTGGCCGACCTGAAGAAACCGATCCTGTCGATCGGCATGGTGCTGGCGTTCGCCTTCGTCGCCAACTACTCGGGGCTGTCGTCGACGCTGGCGCTGGTGCTGGCCGGCACCGGCGCGGCGTTCCCGTTCTTCTCGCCGTTCCTCGGCTGGCTCGGGGTGTTCCTGACCGGCTCGGACACCTCGTCGAACGCGCTGTTCAGCTCGCTGCAGGCGACCACCGCGCATCAGATCGGCGTGCACGACACGCTGCTCGTCGCCGCGAACACCACCGGCGGCGTCACCGGCAAGATGATCTCGCCGCAGTCGATCGCGGTGGCGTGCGCGGCGGTCGGCCTGGTAGGCAAGGAGTCGGACCTGTTCCGCTTCACGCTGAAGCACAGCCTGATCTTCTGCGCCTTCGTCGGGTTGATGACCTATGTGATGGCCTACTACCTGCCGGGCGTCGTTCCGCAGTAAGAGTCGCTCACAAACCCCTCCCGGCGTTGTTGCGCTGCCTTGCCGTACGACTTGTACTGTCTGCGGCAGCGCGACGAGCAGGACCGCTTCGCTGGGCTTTGTCAGCGACTCCAAAGTCGCATCAGCCCTGCTTCCGAACGGACCGCCACGGCGGTCCGTTTTTTCATGACGGTGCGCTACAGATCACCCGGATCTATGGTTATGCTGGCGGGGTGGTTGGTGAGAACTGACGATTCCACTACGCTATCGGCTGGCCGCCACGACCCGCCATCGGTTCGGCCAACCTTTACCCAACGATAAGAATCCGCCGGAGAACCCATGCGTCCGACCTCGATCGCCGCCCTTACCCTGCTTGCCCTGCCGCTATTGGCCAACGCCAAGGCGCTGACCGTCTGCACCGACGCCAACCCGGAAGGCTTCGACGTGGTGCAGTACAACTCGCTGGTGACCACCAACGCGTCGGCCGACGTGCTGATGAACCGCCTGGTCGAGTTCGACGCGGCCAAGAGCCGGGTCGTGCCGGGCCTCGCAGAGCGCTGGGACGTCAGCCCGGACGGGCTGAGCTACACCTTCAAGCTGCGCCGCAACGTCGCGTTCCATGCCACCGACTACTTCAAACCGAGCCGGCCGCTGAACGCCGACGACGTGCTGTTCAGCATCGAGCGGATGATCGACCCGAACCACCCCTGGTACAAGACCGCCGCCAGCTACCCGCACGCGCAGTCGATGCAGTGGCCGAAGCTGATCAAGTCGGTCGTCAAGGTCGACGACAACACGGTGAAGATCGAGCTCAACCAGCCGGACGCGACCTTCCTGTCGACGCTGACGATGGGCTTCGCGTCGATCTATTCGGCCGAATACGCCGACAAGCTCCTGGCCGCCGGCAAGACCGCCGAGCTGAACGCCAAGCCGATCGGCACCGGGCCGTTCGTGTTCAAGAGCTTCCAGAAGGACGCGGTGGTGCGCTACGCGGTCAACCCGCAATACTTCGGCGCCAAGCCCAAGGTCGATGCACTCGTCTACGCGATCACCCCGGACGCCACCGTGCGCGCGCAGAAGGTCAAGTCGGGCGAATGCCAGATCGCACTGGCGCCGAAGCCGCAGGACGTGCAGCAGGCGCGCGGCGACGCACGGATCAAGGTGGTGCAGACCCCGGCGTTCATGACCGCCTTCGTCGCGCCGAACAGCCAGCACAAGCCGTTCGACAAGGCCGAGGTGCGTCAGGCGCTCAACTACGCCTTCGACAAGGCCAATTACCTGAAGGTGGTGTTCGAAGGCACCGCCACCGCCGCCAACCGCCCGTTCCCGCCCAACACCTGGAGCTACGATAAGGCGCTGGCCGATTACGCCTACGATCCGGCCAAGGCAAAAGCCTTGCTCGCCAAGGCCGGTTACCCGAACGGCTTCGACACCACCATCTGGGTGAGGCCGACCGGCAGCGTGCTCAACCCCAACCCTAAGGCCGGCGCCGAGCTGCTGCAGTCCGATCTTGCCAAGGTCGGCATCAAGGCGCAGGTGAAAGTGATCGAATGGGGTGAGCTGATCAAGCGCGGCAAGGCCGGCGAGCATGATCTGCTGTTCATGGGCTGGTCGGGCGACAACGGCGACCCGGACAACTTCCTGACCCCGCAGTTCTCGTGCGCGGCGGTGCAATCGGGCACCAACTTTGCCCGCTACTGCGATGCTAAGCTCGACAAGCTGATCTCAGATGGCAAGCGCACCAGCAAGTTGGCCGAACGCAGCAAGCTCTACCATCAGGCGCAGAAGCTGATCAACGATCAGGCGCTGTGGCTGCCGCTCGCCTACCCGACCGCGTTCGCGCTGACGCGCAGCAATGTGAGCGGCTACCGCGTCAGCCCGTTCGGCCGGCAGGACTTCACGGCAGTTAGCGTCAACTGAACCCGTCTTCGTTCCCACCTCGACAGTCGGCCTCATGCCGGCTGTTTTTCTTTGCCACTATTGGCCGTGCCGATGTGATATGCACCTTGTTCGTAATGCGGTAAAAATCTATTCTAATGACATTACCCCATATCCAGCCAGCCGCTATGGCGCCAAACCGCCAGCAACCTGGATTTACGACACGGCAGCCCTTTGACAGCAACCATCCATCATTCATCGAGCCCGGCCACTCTGCCGGGCAGCAAGCCAACGGCCGGCAGCGCCGACTGCTCGTTCAGCCTTTTTCCCTTACGAGGTCGCGCGAAGGCATGATCAGCCAGCATAACAGCACCAATCGTCGTCTTCTCGGCATGGTCTGGCCCTTCGTGCTGGTCGTGGTGCTCCTGGCCGTGCTCAGCATCGGCAGCCTGAACGCGCTGTCCTCGGTGCGCGCCTACGTCGGTGGCGAGAGCCTGTGGTCGAAGGGGCAGAAAGACGCGATCTACTACCTCAACCAGTACGCCGAAACCCGCGACGAAGCCGATTACCAGCGCTACCTGGCCGCCCGTGCGGTGCCGCTGGGCGACCGTCGGGCGCGGCTTGCGCTCGATCAGCCCACCCCCGACCTCGACACCGCGTACCAGGGTTTCCTGCAAGGCCACAATCACCCCGGCGACATTGCCGGCATGATCTGGTTGTACCGTCACTTCCGCGCTATCAGCTACATCGACGAGGCGGTGCAGGCCTGGCGCGAGGGCGACCGTTATATGGGATTGCTGGCCGACGTCGCCGAGGGGCTGCACGACGGCATCACCGCCAACAGCCTGACCCCGGCTCAGCTCACGGCACTGCGTCAGCGTATCCAGACCATCAACGAGGACGTCTCGCCGATCGCCCAGGCGTTCACCGCCTCGCTCGGTGAGGCGTCACGCAAGACCCGCGACCTGCTGTTGTGGATCAACCTTGCCGCGGCGGCGGCGCTGATCCTGCTGGCGGTCTGGCGAACCCGCAAGCTGATCCGGCAGAACGCCGCCTTCGAGCGCGCGCTGCAGTTGAGCGAGGAGCGCTTCCAATTGGCGGTCAGCGGCAGCAACGACGGCATCTGGGACTGGGACATCAAGAACGGCACCATGTACTACTCGCCGCGCTACATGGAATTGCTCGGCTTCGCTCCGGGCGAGCTGACCAATGACATCACCTTGCTCGCCGACTATCTGCATCCGGACGACTACGGCCCGACCATCGCCGCGTTCAATGCCCACTTCAGCGGTCACCCCGGCTACGACGTCGAATACCGGATGCGCACCAAGTCCGGAGGCTATCGCTGGTTCCGCGCCCGCGGCCAGGCGCAGCATGGCGCCAGCGGCAAACCGCTGCGGATGACCGGCTCGTTCACCGACATCACCGACCGCAAGTTGGCCGAAGCGGCGCTGAGCGCCGAGAAGGTACGTGCCCAGGTCACGCTGGCGTCGATCGGCGACGCGGTGATCACCACCGATACCAGCGGTAGGGTCGAATACCTCAACCCGGCCGCCGAAACGCTGATAGGCATCACCGCCGGCGACGCGCACGGCCGGCCGCTGGCCGAACTGTTCCACCTTCTCGACGAAACCACCCGCCAGCACGAGATGCACCCGCTGGCACGGGTATTGGGTGCCAATGGATCGGAAAAAGCGATCAGCAACCTGCTGCTGGTCCGTCCTGATGAAAGCGAAGTGGCGGTCGACATGGTCGGCGCGCCGATCCGTGACAGCGTCGAGGGCATAACCGGCGTGGTGCTGGTCTTCCATGACATGACGCGCGAGCGCCAGTACATCGCCAGCCTGTCCTGGCAAGCCACCCATGACGCGCTGACCGGCCTCGTCAACCGGCGCGAGTTCGAGCAACGCCTGAAGCAGCTGATCGACAACCCGCGCCAGCCGAGCGGCGTACACTCGCTAATGTACCTCGACCTCGATCAGTTCAAGGTGGTCAACGATACCTGCGGTCACGCCGCGGGTGACGAGTTGCTGCGCCAGGTGTGCATGCTGTTGCAGCAGCACCTGCGCAAGAACGACACGCTGGCCCGGCTGGGTGGCGACGAATTCGGCGTGTTGCTGGAAAACTGTCCGCCGGAAACCGCGATCGGCATCGCCGAGGCGCTGCGCAACACCGTCAGCGACCTGCACTTCGCCTGGGGCGGTCGACCGTTCTCGGTCAGCGTCAGCATCGGCGTGGTCCACATCCAGGCGCGGCCGACCTCGCTGGAAGAAGTGCTGCGCGCCGCCGACGTCGCTTGTTATATGGCGAAGGAAAAGGGTCGCAACCGGGTGCAGGTATACCAGACCGACGACTCGGAACTGTCGTTGCGCTACGGCGAGATGGAGTGGGTGAACCGCATCCAACACGCGCTGGAAGAGAGCCGCTTCTGCCTGTACGCGCAGGACATCGCCGCGCTCAGCCACGGCGCACCGGAAAGCGCGCATTTCGAGCTCTTGATCCGCCTTCGCGACGAGCGCGGCGAGCTGGTGCCGCCGATCGCCTTCATCCCGGCGGCCGAGCGTTACAACCTGATGCCGCTGATCGACCGCTGGGTCGTAAAGACCGCCTTTTCCACCCTGGCGGAGCTGTTGGGCGACGAGGCGCCCTGCCCGGTCGCCACCTGTGCGATCAATCTGTCCGGCTCGTCGATCGGCGACGACCAGTTCCTCGGCTTTCTCTACCAGCAGTTCAAGCTCAGCGGCATTCCGCCGAGCCTGATCTGCTTCGAGATCACCGAGACCAGCGCGATCGCCAACCTGTCGAGCGCTTCGCGCTTCATGAACGAGCTGCGCTCGCTCGGCTGTCGGTTCTCGCTCGACGATTTCGGCGCCGGCATGTCGTCGTTTGCGTATCTCAAGCACCTGCCGGTGGATTACCTGAAGATCGACGGCAGCTTCGTCAAAGACATGCTGGACGATCCGATCGATCGCGCCATGGTCGAGGCGATCCACCAGATCGGGCACGTGATGGGCAAGAGCACGATCGCCGAGTTCGTCGAAAATGCGATGGTGATCGAGGCGCTGACCGTCATCGGCGTCGACTACGCCCAGGGCTACGCGATCGGCCGTCCGCAACCCTTTACCCGCGACTTCCTGTTAAGGCGCCGTTCGACGGCGGGCAATGCTGCCGCGCGTCAGGCGCCCAAAGGCAAGAACGTCATTTTCTGAATGGAGACTGTCCGTGAACAAGCAGTTTGTACGTGAAGGTGCGCTGATGGACATCTCCAGCTACCCGGCATGGACCCGGGAGCTGGTGGAGGCCTGCAGCGACAGCAAGAAACGCGTTGTGGAGCACGAACTGTTCAAGACGATGCGCGACGCCTCGCTCGACGAGGCGACGACGCGCCAGTTCTTGATCGGCGTCTGGCCTGTGATCGAACAGTTTCCGCAATACATGGCGATCAACCTGCTGAAAATCCGCTACGGCAATCACCCGGGGCAGGAAATGGCGCGCCGTTACCTGATCCGCAATATCCGTGTCGAACAGAACCACGCCGATCATTGGGTGGCGTGGGCGCAAGCCAGTGGCGTGGACCTCGCCGCCCTGCTCGAGGGCAATGTGCCGGTCGGCAGTGTGTCGCTCAGCCACTGGTGCTGGCACACCTGCGAGCGCGAGTCGCTGGCGGTGGCCATGGCGGCGACCAACTATGCGATCGAGGGCGCCACCGGCGAATGGGCGAGCCTGGTCTGCTCGCGGGACGACTACGAGGACAGCTTCCCGTCCGAGTCGCGCAAGAAGGCGATGAAATGGCTGCGCCTGCACGCCCATTA
This sequence comes from Crenobacter sp. CS_VA4, assembly GCF_055597485.1. Classification (NCBI taxonomy): domain Bacteria; kingdom Pseudomonadati; phylum Pseudomonadota; class Betaproteobacteria; order Neisseriales; family Neisseriaceae; genus Crenobacter; species Crenobacter sp. CS_VA4. The sequence continues at coordinate 51,242 of NZ_JBVMAE010000015.1, read as the reverse complement.
TGACGATGAGCATCCGTGGGAGGCGCTGGAAATTGTCGTCACGCTGCTCGGCCTCGACCCGGCCCCCGGCGAGGTCGACAAGCTGCGCCGGGCCATCTGCACGAGTTACGACTACATGCGGATGACGCTCGACTACAGTCGGTTGGCTGGGGCGACCGCTCGGACGAGTCCGGTGATTCTCCAGGCGGCCTGATCCGGGCCACCCACTTCCCCCGCCCCGGCTGGTGCCGGGGCAAGACTTTTTGACCCGCCTCCGTTCGCCCACCTTCTCTTTTGTCATGAAAGTCATTGCGCATCGTTATATTTTTATTTATATTTCGATCGTTATATCAATAAATATATATCGATTGGCGAACTGCCCGCCCTCGCCCGCGCCACCCTGGGTGGCAAAGGGAAGGCAGAGGTCGCCGCTCCATGGAGAAACTCGGATGCCCCAATTCCGGCGCCTTCTCGCCGCCCTCGCACTTGCCGCCCTGCTGCCGTGCGCTCACGCCATGCCCAATCCCGTCGATGGACCGCGCTTCTCATCGCCGACGTTGACCCTGTCCGGCGACAGCACGCCGTGACAGCCGGTCACCCTCGACGTGGCCGCGCTCAAGGCCTTGCCGGCCGTCATCATTCGGGATGTCACGATTACCGGTCACGCCGGCATGGTGATGCGCAAGCTCGACTCGGTCACCGGAGTAAAGCTGACCACCCTGCTCGAAAAAAGCCGTGCCCTGCCGACCGAGCCAGACAACGCTAAGAAGCTCGCGGTGCTGGCGACGGCCGGCGACGACTATCGCGCGGTATTTTCCTGGCAGGAGCTGTTCAACAGCAAAAACGGTGACGGCGTCATCGTCGCCTACATGATCAACGGCCAGCCGATCGGCGTCGACGAAGGGCCGATCGCGCTGTTCTCGCTCAACGACACCCGTACCGGCCCGCGCCACGTCCGCTGGCTCAAGCGCATCGAGCTCAAGCAGCTCGCACCCTGACCTCTTCTCGTTTTCCTCTTCCCCCCTGTGCGCCACGTCTCGTGGCGCTTTTTTTTTGCGCCGATTTTTACAACTTTTTTATACGGGCCACGGCTCTTTTAACCCGTTTTTTGCGGTGCTTTCCCTACGCTCACGGTGTAATTCAACCACTCTGGAAAACAACATGTCGGACTTGATCTGGCTGGGACTGGGACTCGCGTTCGCGCTGTCCTGCATGGCCCTGGCTCATGCCTACGACGTTCTGTCGCGCAGGAGGAACGTATGACCGCCTGGTATATCTTCGGTGCCTTGCTGTCCCTGGGGCTCGCAGCCTATCTGATCGTCGCGTTGATCAATGCGGAGGATCTTGAATGACTAGCGCCTCTATTTTGCTGCTGATCGTCTTTCTGACGGTGCTCGGCCTGACCGTGAGGCCGATGGGTGCCTGGATGGCGCCGCTGGCCGAAGGGCGTTTCGGCAGTGCCGCCTTCGGACGTTTCGACAACCGCTTGATGCGCCTTCTGGGCGTCGACGGCGATGCCGGCATGGGCTGGAAGCAGTACACCATCGCGCTGATTGTCTTTAATGCGCTCGGCGGCCTTTTGCTTTACGGCCTGCAACGCCTGCAGGGCGGCCTGCCGTTCAACCCGCAGCACCTCGGCGCGGTGTCGGCCGATTCGTCGTTCAATACCGCGGTCAGTTTCGTCGCCAACACCAACTGGCAGGGCTATAGCGGTGAGACGACGATGAGCTATCTGACCCAGATGATGGGTCTGGCGGTGCAGAACTTCCTGTCCGCCGCCACCGGCATCGCCGTCGCCTTCGCGCTGATCCGCGGCTTCGCCCGCCGCGAGACTGCCGACGTCGGCAACTTCTGGGCCGACGTCACCCGCATCACCCTCTACCTGCTGCTGCCGATGGCGTTCATCATGGCGCTGGTGCTGGTCAGCCAGGGCGTGCTGCAGAACCTGTCGGGCTACGTCAGCTACACCGGTTTCGCCGGCCACGCCCAGAGCCTGGCGATGGGCCCGGTCGCCTCGCAGGAAGCGATCAAGATGATCGGCACCAACGGTGGCGGCTTCTTCAACGCCAACTCGGCGCACCCGTTCGAAAACCCGACCGCTTTCTCCAACTTCCTCGAGATGCTGGCAATCTTCATCATCCCGGCCGGCCTGTGCCATGTGTTCGGCCGTCTGGTGAAGGATACCCGTCAGGGCTGGGCGATCCTCGCGGTGATGACGGTGATCTTCGTGGTCTGCGCCATCGGCCTGGCTGTTTTCGAACAACAGGGCAACCCGCTGTTCGGCAAGCTCGGCATCGACCAACTGGCCAGCGCCTTCCAGTCGGGCGGCAATATGGAAGGCAAGGAAGTGCGCTTCGGCATTTCGGCGTCCAGCCTGTTCGCCGCGATCACCACCGCCGCCTCCTGCGGTGCGGTCAATGCGATGCACGACTCGTTTACCGCGCTGGGCGGTATGGTGCCGATGTGGCTGATGCAGCTCGGTGAAGTGATCTTCGGCGGTGTCGGCTCGGGCCTGTACGGCATGCTGGTACTGGCGGTGCTGGCGGTATTCGTCGCCGGCCTGATGGTTGGCCGAACCCCGGAATACCTGGGCAAGAAGATCGAGCCGTTTGAGATGAAGATGGTCGCGCTGGCGATCCTGGTCACCCCGACGCTGGTGCTGCTCGGTACCTCGGTGGCGGTGCTGATGAGCGCAGGGCAAGCTGGCGTCGCCAACCCCGGCCCGCACGGCTTCTCGGAAATCCTCTACGCCTTCTCGTCAGCCGCCAACAACAACGGCAGCGCCTTCGCGGGTCTTTCGGCCAACACCCCTTTCTATAACGGCATGCTCGCCGCCGCGATGTGGTTCGGCCGCTTCGCGATGATCGTGCCGGTGATGGCACTGGCCGGCTCGCTGGCGAAGAAAAAGATCCTGCCGGTCAGCAGCGGCACCATGCCGACCCACGACGCCTTGTTCGTCGTGCTCGTGATCGGCACCGTGCTGCTGGTCGGCGCGCTGACCTATATCCCGGCGCTGGCACTGGGCCCGATTGTCGAGCACCTGGGCCTGTGGGCCGGCCATTAATCGAGGCCATTGAGGAAGAAGACCTATCATGTCCCGTACCGCTTTACCCCTGTTCGACCCGACGCTGACCCGTCCGGCGCTGGTCGACTCGTTCCGCAAGTTGACGCCGCGGGCGCAGATCAAGAACCCGGTGATGTTCGTCGTGTACGCCGTCAGCCTGGTCGCGACCGCCCTATGGCTGCAGGCGCTGTTCGGCCACGGCGAGGCTCCGGCCTGGTTGATCGGCACGATCGCACTGTGGCTATGGTTCACCGTGCTGTTCGCCAACTTCGCCGAAGCGTTGGCCGAAGGGCGCAGCAAGGCGCAGGCCGAAAGCCTGAAAGGACTGAAGAAGACCGCCTGGGCCAAGAAACTGCACGAGCCGCGCTACGGCGCGGACTACCACACCGTGCCCGCCGACGAGCTGCGCAAGGGCGACGTGGTGGTGATCCAGGCGCCCGACGTGATCCCCTGCGACGGCGAAGTGATCGAAGGCATCGCCTCGGTCGACGAGTCGGCCATTACCGGTGAATCCGCGCCGGTGATCCGCGAATCGGGCGGCGACTTTTCGTCGGTAACCGGCGGCACCCGCGTGCTGTCCGACTGGATCGTGGTGCGCGCCACCGTCAATCCGGGCGAGACCTTCATCGACCGGATGATCGCGATGGTCGAAGGCGCCAAGCGCCGCAAGACCCCGAACGAGATCGCGCTGACCATCCTGCTGGTCGGCCTGACGCTGATCTTCCTGCTCGCTACCGTCACCCTGCTGCCGTTCTCGTTGTTCTCGGTGCAGGTCAGTCACAGCGGCAGCCCGATCGGCCTGACCGTGCTGATCGCGCTGCTGGTCTGCCTGATTCCGACCACCATCGGCGGACTGCTGTCGGCGATCGGTGTAGCCGGCATGAGCCGGCTGATGGGCGCCAACGTGATTGCCACCTCCGGCCGTGCGGTGGAAGCCGCCGGCGATATCGACGTACTGCTGCTCGACAAGACCGGCACGATTACCCACGGCAACCGCCATGCGACGAGCTTCCTGCCGGCCGCCGGCGTCACCGAGGCAGCAATGGCCGATGCAGCGCGCTTGTCTTCGTTGGCCGACGAAACGCCGGAGGGCAAGAGCATCGTCGTGCTGGCCCACCGGCTGCTGAAGCTCGAAGGCAGAGACGCCGTGCCGGACGGCGCGACCTTCGTGCCGTTTACCGCTCAGTCGCGGATGAGTGGGGTCAACGTCGGTGAACGTCACATCCGTAAGGGTGCGGCCGACGCGATCCGTCGCTACGTCGAAGCGGCCGGCGGCGAAATGCCGGCATCGGTCAACGCGCAAGTCGACCAGGTCGCCACCCGCGGCAGCACGCCGCTGGTGGTCGCCGAGGGCAGCAAGGTGCTCGGCGTGGTCGAACTGAAGGACGTGGTCAAGGCCAACATCCGTGACAAGTTCGCCCAACTGCGCCAGATGGGCATCAAGACGGTGATGATCACCGGCGACAACCGCCTGACCGCCGCGGCGATCGCCGCCGAAGCGGGTGTCGACGACTTCCTCGCCGAAGCCACACCGGAAGCCAAGCTCGCGCTGATTCGCCAGTACCAGGCCGAGGGCCGGCTGGTGGCGATGACCGGCGACGGCACCAACGACGCCCCGGCGCTGGCGCAGGCCGACGTGGCGGTAGCGATGAACAGCGGTACCCAGGCGGCCAAGGAAGCGGCCAATATGGTCGACCTCGACTCGAACCCGACCAAGCTGATCAAGGTGGTGGAAATCGGCAAACAGATGCTGATGACCCGCGGCGCGCTGACCACCTTCAGCCTGGCCAACGACGTCGCCAAGTACTTCGCGATCATCCCGGCCGCGTTCGCCGCGACCTACCCGCAGCTGGAAGCGCTGAACGTGATGGGGCTGACCAGCCCGGCCTCGGCGCTGCTGTCCGCGGTGATCTTCAACGCGCTGATCATCGTCGCGCTGATCCCGCTGGCGCTCAAAGGCGTGAAGTACCGCGCGCTCGGCGCCGGTGCCCTGCTGCGTCGTAACCTGCTGGTCTACGGCCTGGGCGGCATCCTGCTGCCGTTCGTCGGCATCAAGCTGATCGACATGATCCTCACCGGCCTTGGCCTGGTGTAACGAGAACAAGGAGTTTTTGCGATGAATACGCTGACTCATACCCATAGCCAAAACACCCGCCACTCGGCCATCCTGCGTCCGGCGCTGACCGTGCTGATCGCGCTGACGCTGGTGACCGGCCTGGCCTACCCGCTCGCCACCACCGTGGTCGCTCAGCTGATCATGCCCAATCAGGCCAACGGTTCGCTGATCGTCGATGAGAACGGCAAGGTGATCGGTTCGGTGCTGATCGGCCAACAGTTCGACAAGCCGGGCGAGTTCTGGGGCCGTCTGTCGGCCACCGGCGACAAACCCTACAATGGCGTCAACTCGGGCGGCAGCAACCTGGGCCCGAGCAACCCGACGCTGATCAAGGCCGTGTCGGCGCGCATCGCCGCGCTGAAGAAGGCCGACCCGAGCAATACCCAGCCGATTCCGGTCGATTTGGTCACCGCCTCCGGCAGTGGACTCGACCCGGACATCAGCCTGGCAGCCGCCTACTACCAGGTACCGCGGGTGGCCCGCGCGCGCGGCATCAGCGAGGCGCAAGTGCAGGCGCTGGTCGATCGCACCGCCAGCCGTCCTTGGCTGGGCTACTTCGGCGAGGCTAAAGTCAATGTGCTGGCACTGAACCGGGCACTGGCTAGCATGCACTAAGCCTTAAGCACTCGATGTACGACAAAGGTTGGCCGAAACCGTGAGGGTGCGGCCAACCTTGTCCCGTCTGGAACGTATCCTGAGCCTGCCGGCCAGCCCAACCGGCTCAGGATACGCTTGCCTCCACCCCACCTCCCTTCACTAGTCAAACCATGCCCTCTGACGACCTCCGCCCCGACCCCGACGCCCTGCTCGCCGCCAGCCAAGCCAAGCGCGGTCATCTGAAGCTGTTCTTCGGCGCCGCCCCCGGCGTCGGCAAGACCTACGCGATGCTCGCCGAAGCGCGCGAGCAACGCGCCGCTGGCCTTGCCGTGCTGGTCGGCTGGGTCGACACGCATGGCCGCGCCGAGACCGAGGCACTATTGGTCGGTCTCGATCGGCTGCCACCACGTCAGCAGGACTATCGCGGCAAGACGCTCGCCGAATTCGATATCGACGCCACGCTGGCGCTCCATCCGGCGCTGGTGCTGGTCGACGAACTGGCGCACAGCAACGCCCCGGGGAGCCGTCACCCGAAACGCTGGCAGGACGTCGAGGAGCTGCTCGCCGCCGGCATCAACGTCTACAGCACACTAAACGTCCAGCATCTGGAAAGCCTCAACGAGGTGGTCAGCCGCGTCACCGGGGTGCGCGTCGGCGAAACGGTGCCGGACACCGTGTTCGACCGGGCCGACGAGATCAGGCTGGTCGACCTGCCGCCGGACGACCTGCTCGGTCGCCTGAAGGCCGGCAAGGTCTACCTGCCCGAGGTCGCCGGCCGTGCCGCGGAGAATTTCTTCCGCAAGGGCAACCTGATCGCGCTGCGCGAGCTGGCACTGCGCCGCACTGCCGATCGGGTCGACGACCAGATGCGCGCACACCGTCAGTTGCAGGCGGTGCGTACACCGGTCTGGCCGACCCGCTTCGGCTTCCTGCTCCTGGTCGACGCCCACGGCGGCGACAGCACGGTACGCAGCACCGGCCGGCTCGCCGACACGCTCGGCGCACAGTGGCATGCGGTCTGGTTCGACCGGGGCAACGTCTCGCGCAACGAGCGGGAAAAAGCGTTGGCGGCGCTGGCCTTGGCCGAGCAACAAGGCGCCAGCACGCTGGTGATCGGCGAACACAACCGCGCAGCGGCGCTGGCCGACTACGCACGCCGCTACAACCTATCGATCGTGGTGTTGCCTCGGTCACGGCGTCGCTGGCCATTTGGTCTCGGCATGGCTACCGACCTGCTGAACGAACTCGGCCAGCGCGCCCCCGAGCTCGACTGCCTGGTGTTGGCCGAAACGCCGAGCTCGCCGCACTCCGAGCCACCGCGCGTGCGCGAGACGTTCGATCTGCGGCCGCGCCGCTACTTGTTGGCGGCCGCTGCCTGCGTGGCGGTGACGATCGCGATATGGCCGCTGGAAGGGGTGCTCGAGCCGACCAATTTGATCATGCTGTATCTGTTGGCCGTGCTCGGCGTCGCGCTACGACTCGGCCGCGGGCCGGCCGCGCTGGCGGCGGTGCTGTCGGTGGCGAGCTTCGACTTCTTCTTCGTATCTCCGCGGTTTTCGTTCGCGGTCAGCGACGTCCAGTACGTGGTCACCTTCTTCGTGATGCTGGTGGTCGGCCTGGTCGCCGGCCAACTGGTCGCCCGGCAACGTCAGGAAGCCGCGCGCGCGCGCGAACGCGAGGCGCGTACCCGCTACCTGTACGAGATGGCGCGCGAGTTGTCCGCGGCGCTGCTGACCGAGCAGGTCACCGACACGGCGGCGCGCTTTCTGAAGGCCAGCCTCAATGCCCACATCGCGCTGTGGTTGCCCGACGAGCAGGAGAAGCAGCTGGTGCCGCATAGCGATCAGGCCGTCGGTCCGCACGGCGACGCGGCGATCGCCAAGTGGTGCTTCGACCACCAACAGATCGCTGGTTTCGGCTCGAACACGTTGCCGCTGGCGCCGGTGCTGTATCTGCCGTTGAAGGCGCCGATGCGCACCCGCGGGGTGTTGGCGGTGCTGTTGGCCGACACCTCGCCGCTGCGCGACCCGGACAACCGCCGACTGTGCGAGGCGGTGGCGGCGCTGATCGCCCAGACGCTGGAGCGGCTGCACTACATCGAAGTGGCGCAGTACACCTTGCTGTCGATGGAGTCGGAGCGCTTGCGCCATTCGCTGCTGACCGCGCTGTCGCACGACCTGCGGACGCCGCTGACCGCGCTGTCCGGCACTGCCGAGTTGCTGGCGCGCCAGCTCGGCACGCAGCCGGACGAAGCCGCGCTCGCCTGGAACATCGTCGAACAGACCCGCCGCACGACCCGCCTCGTCACCAACCTGCTGGAAATGGCACGGCTGCAGGCCGGCAGTGTGGTGTTGCATGAAGATTGGCTGTCGGCCGAAGAGCTGGTCGGCAGCGCGCTGACCGCGCTCGATGCGCCGCTCGCCGCTCGCCAGGTGACGCTCGATATCCCAGCCGACTACCCGTTGCTGTTCGGCGATGCGGTGCTGCTCGAGCGGGTGCTGGTCAACTTGCTGGAAAACGCCGCCAAGTACAGCCCGGCCGGCAGCGAGATCGGCATCGATGCGACGGTGGATAATGGTGAGCTGGAACTGAGTGTCTGGGATCATGGCCCGGGGCTGCCGCCGGGCGACCCCGAGCGGCTGTTTGCACCGTTCAGCCGCGGAGAGCGCGAGTCGGCGATTGCCGGGGTCGGCCTTGGGTTGGCGATATGCCGTACCATTGCCGAAGTACATCGAGGTAAACTCACCGCCTCGAACGGCCCGGCCGGCGGGGCGCGCTTTACGCTCAGCCTGCCGCTCAGGCCACAACCCGAACTCGACCCGCTCGCCGAGGAACCGCTGTCATGACCGCCGCCAGCCTGCTCGTCATCGAAGACGAAGCCGCCATCCGTCGTTTTATCAAGAGTGCGCTGGAAAGCGAGGGCTACAAGGTCTGGGAGGCCGACACGATGGCGCGTGGCCTGATCGAAGCCGGCACCCGTCAGCCCGACGCACTGGTGCTGGACCTGGGCCTGCCGGACGGCGACGGCCTGACGCTGCTGCAGGACTTGCGCAGCTGGAGCCAACTGCCGGTGATCGTGCTGTCGGCCCGGGTGGACGAAAGCGACAAGGTCGCGGCGCTTGACGCCGGTGCCGACGACTACCTGACCAAACCGTTCGGCGTGGCCGAGCTGCTGGCACGGGTGCGGGCGCTGCTGCGCCGCCGTCCCGGCTCGGACAAGCCGGAGGAATCGCGGGTGACGCTCGGCGAGGTGACGATCGATCTGGCGCTGCGCCAAGTCAGTCGCGGCGGCGAGCCGATCCACCTGACGCAGATCGAGTACCGGCTGTTGGCGCTATTGATCGCGCACCGTGGCAAGGTGCTGACGCACCGCCAGATCCTGAAAGAGGTCTGGGGGCCGCACCATGTAGAGCACAACCACTATCTGCGCATCTACATGGCGCACCTGCGTCAGAAACTGGAAGCCGACCCGGCACGGCCGCGCTTCCTGACCACCGAAACCGGCATCGGCTACCGCTTGACCAACGATGCGGCCAACCTGCCCGACGCCGACTAAGAGCCACTCACAAACCCCTCCCAGCGTTGTTGCCCCGCCTTGCCGTACTTGTACTGTCTGCGGCAGAGCGACGAGCAAGATCCCTACGCTGGGCTTTATTAGCGCCTCTGATAGCGCCTCTGACTCAGCGACCGTGTGGAAACGCCGGTGCGTTCTTCCCCGCCTGCTTCACCTGCAGCATCGCCCGGTCGGCACTGTCGATCAGGCTGACCGCATCTTCGCCGTGGTACGGATACAGGCTGATACCGACGCTGGCCGACACGCTCAGCGACACGCCGTCCTTGTAGCTGATCGGCTCGCGGATGCAATCCAGGATAGCCGTGATAAACGGCAGCATGTCGAACTCGTCCGGCGTGTTTTCCACCAGGATCACAAACTCGTCACCGCCCAGCCGGGCGATGGTGTCGCCGCTGCGCAGCCGGCCGCTCAGCCGTTGCGCCACCGCGATCAGCACGTGGTCGCCGGCCAGGTGGCCGTGCGTATCGTTGATCGCCTTGAAGTCGTCGAGGTCGATGAACAGCAGCGCGATCGTCTTGCGCTGCCGGCGCGACAGGTCGATCGCGTGCTCCAGCCGCGACTGCAGCAATAAGCGGTTGGGGATGCCGGTCAGCGAGTCGTAGTGCGCCAGCTGGTAGAGCTGCGCCTCGTTCTGCTTGAGCAGGCTGATGTCCGAAAATACTCCGACGTAATGCGCCCACTCGCCGGCCTGCCCGCGCGTGCCGCTGATCGATAGCCAGGCTGGGAAGGTCCCCCGGTCGCGGTGACTGAACCACACCTCGCCCTGCCAGGCGCCCCACTCGCCCAGCTGCTCAGACAAGGTCAGGAAGAAATTGGCCGGCTGGCGTTCGGCCAACAGCAAGGCCAGCGACTGGCCACGGCAGTCGGCCTCGGCATGCCCGGTCATCTGGGCGAAGGCCGGGTTGGCGCTGAGCAGGTTCAGCTGCCGGTCGGCGATGAACACCCCCTCGCACATGTGTTCGTATACCTTGGCCGCCAGCCGCAGTCGCTCCTCGGTGCGTATCCGTTCGCTGATGTCCTCGACCATGGAAATGAAATAGGCGGGCTTACCACCAGAGGTGTGCACGAGCGAGACGGTTAGCTCCACCCAAACGATGCTGCCGTCGCGCCGGATGTAGCGCTTGTTCAGGGTGTAGCGCCGAATCGTACCACCGAGCATCAACTCAACATGCGCCAGATCGGTCACCAAGTCGTCCGGGTGGGTGATATCGCGGAATGCCAACCGCAGCAGTTCGTCTTCGCTATAGCCGGTAATATCGCAAAAGGTACGATTGACGCGCAAAAATGCCCCATCGGGCAGGACGTGACAAATCCCGAGCGGGGCATCCTCGAAGGTCGCCTGGAAGCGCTCGCGCTCCTGTTCCAGCGACTGGATCAGCGCCTGCGCACGCAAGGCGCTTCGGTTGAGTGGGGACGCCCGTCCGCGCAACCGGAATGGCGTACGCACCTCCATCAGGAAGGCGGGTTTGTCATCGTCGCGGCTGGCTTGCGTGCCGCAGCACAGCCGCCCGACCTGCGGGATGTCGATGGTGCAACCGGCGGGCGACCGTGCGGTGTAGTCGGGCTCTCGCGGCCAGCGGGCGCCAAGCCAGTCCGGCACGCTGGTTAACGGTCGTGACGCATCCACTCCCAGGCTGCGGCGCAAGGCGGCATTGACGTCGAGCAGGCGCCAGCCTGCATCAACCAAACCCAGCGGGCGGGCGGCCAGCCGGAGTAAGGTGTGCTCCAATTGATCTGACATGGTGGGCTCTTTTTCGCGACCGCCACGGGTGGCCGCCGCTTCGAGTTTTTATTGCTTTCGGTGTAGCACGCGCCATGCAACAATCACAGTCCGTTATCACATAAACCATTAATTCATATCAATTTGGAATTATATTGCCGGGGGTTGGCGTTTTTAACCCGAAGAGCGGTTTTCTCGTCCACGCCAATGCGGATTTCATGCCATTTTCAACTGATGCAATACGGATTTTTGGGCGCCGTTCGTCGCTCGCCCTGCGTCCATACCAGTTCTCATCGGCAACACGCTATTACAGGCTCTGCTGCCATACCACTTTTGTCAGCCTGACAGCCGCTCATCGACGCCGTAATATGCAGTGTCAATAAATCGATCATCTAGTTGAGGGTTGCGATGAGACTGTTTGCGGCCTATCTCGGCGGGCGCGCGCCGAAAAGTCATATCGAGCTCCACGACGTCGTTTTCGTCGTCGGCAATACCATCGAGGAAACCTACTTTCAGTTGCTTGAGCAATGGTTCGGCAGCCCGGAGGGACTGCATATCGACTCCTGGCTGGAGCTCGACATCGTCGACGGCTATCGCATCGGTCTGTCGGCTACCCCGCCGGCCGATGAGCAGCCGGCGCTCTATTACGTGAACCTGGGTGGCTATCTGAACGGCAAGTTCACCGAAGTCCACGAGTCGGTGTTTCTGGTCAGTTCCGACCGCCAGGAGGCCAAACATCGTGCCAAGGAAGTACTGCTGACTCAGCATCTGCACGTGCATGTCGACGACTCGCTATTGGTCGATGACTGCATCCGGGTCAGCGAAGCGCACGGGGTATATGTCACGCTGACACCCACTGACGAACTTAGCCAGCAACAGCCACACAACAGCTATCACAAACTGCCGGCCGAAGTCATCGCCGCCTTCAAGGAACGCCTTGCCGCCGTCTGACCCTGCTCCCTTGGCAAACAGCCGACCCCGGGTCGGCTTGCCGGGCGCAAGTCAATGCCGCGTCAGCGCCGCCAGGTCGGACAGCATTACGTCGCCGCTGATGTCGACCTGGAAACGTTCCGACAGTGTTTTCACGAAATCGGCGAGCATATTGGCGTTGGCCACGCCGTCGCCGCTGTGCATCAGAAAACCGGTCGGGTCGGCCTCAACCGCCTTGGCGGTGATACTAAGCGCCAGCGCGTCTGCAAGGTTCTTTTTCACGATGCTCCCTTTCGCTGCCATTGCCCCCTGGTTTCAGCATACAAAAAATGCCCTGCACCGCCAGTGACCGACGTGGCAGCGACAACCCGGCCCAGCCTCCTTGTTGCAGAACTGAGTCACCACTTCCCAACGCCGCCGGCCCCAATGAACCCATTCCCTTGCAGTCTGCAAACTCTTTGTCATGATGATATTTCGTTACCAACTTGACAGGATTGCGAAATGGCCAGCTACGTTGTGCAACAAGAACATGATATGTCTGGGGACTTTGTCGGCTGGTCGGTGTACGAGTCGGGTGGCGTCCGCAAGGCCGGCCCCTTCCCGCTTTTCGCGATCGCCGACGATGAGGCCTATCGCCTCGCTCTGCACGATCCCGAATCGCTACTGCGGCAGCACCCGGACCAGAACCTCACGCTGTAGCCGTGATCTGCCGATTGGTTTCGCTGTTGTGCGACAATGCCGGCTCAATACCTCACGGAGCCGAGCCATGGCAAAACTGAAACGGGTCAACCCGGTCGCCAAATTCGCCCAGCAACTGCAACGCTGCGCGGCATTCCGGGACAGGAAGAAGCAGGCCAAACAGGGCTACGCCAAACACAAGAAGCGGGAAGTTTTCAACTTCCCGCTTTCTTTTTGTCCGTGGTCCGTCGCTCGTTCGGAAAAGATGCCGCTGGCACCGCTTGTCGGCCTTATCGGTTGACTGATCGGCTGCCCCACCCACAGCCGCCAATCAACGCCCCGCCTGCCTTGACTTCGCTCTTAGTATCGGCATGAATGGAAGTTGTTATAGCTGTTGTTAGCAAACGCACTTCGTGCGGTCGAATGCCGATGCTGCACTCAATGAGGAAGGAGGGCTTCGATGATCGCCACCCAGAAAATTGCCCGCCTCGTCCCACGCCTACGTTTCCACAACGACGCGTGGCGGGGCGACCTGCTTGCCTGTGCAATCGGCCTCCTGATTGCGCTGGTGGTGCTGCTCTACTGAGCCGCGGGATCTTCCGTCGGCCACCATCTAGCCAAGCTTCACGAGTTCGGAGACACGACCCGGCGCACACGCTATACGTCGGTTAGGATCACGACAGGCAAACGACCCGCATTCTTACCCGAGCGCAGAAATGCCCCGCTCGCTCGGGGGCATGGCCAACAGAACGAGGCTACGCCGAGTTTCTGCAAAGCCCACGACAACGAGGCAACAAAAAACCCGCCGAAGCGGGTACTCGAAGATTCAGATTCAGTGATAAAGCGGCGGCGGATTAGAAATTCCACGGTACCGCAAGTGGTGGCCAGCTAACAAATCGGGGGGAAGTTCGCATTCGTTTTGCCGGCAGATCAACGCACCGACTGCGACCAGGCGCCACAGTTCTTCATGCGTCAGCCGGGGGGCCGCCTCGGCCAGGCTTTCGGCCAACAGCGCGGCAGCATGCATTCCGGTCAGGTTGCCAGGGACAGCTCCTTCCCCTCGTACCATCATTTCGAAGATATCCAGAGCGTTCATCGGCGGCGCTCGCTTCGGTAGTGGACGAGCACTAACTATAGGTCATGGGGCGTGGACAGTCGGTCGATGCGACGAAAGGCTATGGCTATGGCCGGCGGCCAAGTTTTTTCCTGCACCATATCCCCCCAAACGGGTCACCGGGTTCCTGGGCTACGGCTTCGTGCAGCATGACGGGCTCCAGAAATGACAAAGCCCCGCAGAAGTCTGCAGGGCCAAATGGGGCGATGTTGTGAGACCATCTAGGAGTTGATTCCACCACCTTGATGAAAGATTCATGAGCACGCTAGCCGACCAGCTTGAAGAAATGTTCCTCAGCGAAAAAGTCACCTGCCTATCCCCCAAGTTTGCGGCCACTTTGACGGGACAGGACGTCGAGCTTTGCTCGACCGCTCTTTCTGAACTAGTCGAGCGTGGAGTGTTGCTCAGCAATACCTCCAAGAGCTCGAATGGTGAAGGTGTCGTCACACAACAGACTACCTACTTCCTTCGTGAAGACTGAGCTCTACTAAGGTGATATGCCGAAGGCCCCGCGCGAAAGCACAAAGCCGTGTTTTGGTGCAGGGCATCTCAGACTCAGCCCCGCGGAAGTCATCCACTACGGATTTGCGCATCCTAGCAACCGGCTGTTACCCAGCGATGACATGGATTTCAGCCCGCTGATGGCTGGATCCTCGGTACGCAGCGCTCCGGCAAGGCACAGGACACCGTAGTGTCCTGTGCTCTTACCAGCATGATGCTGACCTGACCACCGTCTGGCCGGCTGGCAACGGCTTGGCTAGCTCATTGGCGGCCTTGGTCATGCGTTCACCGAAGTCGCTTCAAGGCTCCGCAAACAGATGGCTGTCAGGGATTTGCCGTAGACGGCGCCGGTGTCGATGTAGATCACGTTGCCTAGGAGTTCCGGCTCATAGCGCGGGGTATGCCCTACGATCAACGCCCTGATGTCGGGTATGCCGCTCTCGTCGCGCCCCATGACCCGGTCTCGGCTCCATTGCGCATACATCTGCAGGTTGTTCTCGATATGCCCGAGGGCCAATGCGTCAGTGAACTGCGCCCAGGTCGGCAGAGGACAATCGGCGTGCACGATCCCGATTGGGCCCTTGGCGGTGGCCACTTCGATCGCCAGCGGCAGCCCGCTGAAGGCGTTCCGATAGGCGTCCTGCTCGGGCCGTGATGCACGAATGAACCACATCCCGCCGATGCTCTCGTAGAACCCCTTCGATACCCAGTCCTCGAGATCAGTATCAAGCGCCATCTGTTCATGGTTGCCACGTACGCTGAAGAACCACGGCTTTGCGAGCCAGGCCAGCACCGCCTCTGAATCTGGCCCGCGGTCTACCAGATCGCCAACAGAGAACAGCCTGTCGGTGGCCTCGTTGAACCCGATCTTCTGCAGCAGCTTTTCCAGTAGGCCGAAGCAGCCATGCACATCGCCGACTACCCAGTCATTACCCTGTGCATTTGTCTCGTATCGCTTAAGCATGTTCGCTCCCCCTGTCTTCCGCTCCCGCCGCGCTGCAATCTTGTCTGATGCGGCGAGATCGAACCGTGGGCACTGATCGTGCTCTACACTCTTAAACTTACCCGCTGTGTCGAACCGGCACTGGCCGAAGCCGTGCTTTGCCAGCTGGCCGGCGCCTTTCAGGCTCAAGTTGGCGCAGTCGAGGCACTTCATGCGGCGACCTACCAGAGCAGCCCGGAGAATGGCGCAAGGAGGATCAGCCAAAACCACCGTCCGGCCGGCTCAAGTACCGCCCGCGTAGCGCTACTGCCGGTTCTCATGAGCCGCATCGCTGAGCGTCCTCTCGTGGCATGGCCGATGGCAAGACACGTCCGGGTGTCACCAGGAATGGTCTCGGGAGGCCCGTTCACCGAGGGTCAAAGCGATGGGAAAAATGCAAAAAGCCCCGCAGAGCGGGGCTTTTTTTTACAACGATCGAGCTGCGCTTAAAGCGGCTGGATGTTCGTTGCTGCCGGGCCTTTTTGGCCCATGCCTTTAGTGTAGCTTACCTTCTGGCCATCATGCAGCGACTTGAAGCCATCAGCTTTGATTTCCGAGAAGTGAGCGAACAGATCATCGCCGCCGGCGTCCGGGGTAATGAAGCCAAAGCCTTTTGCATCGTTAAAGAATTTAACGGTACCGGTTTCCATAATGTATTCCTTATTTCAGATGAAGAGCAGATGCTCGGAGTGCACGATGATCAAGGAATAGATATTGAAACAATGGAGTACCGCTTTTGGAGAGGCAACGATGTAACGATATAGATATGGTACTTGAAAATCCTGCTGGGACTGTTATACGCGCTCAAACCAAGCGAGTCAATCAGAATCCGAAATTACTTTCCTGCTCCAACCGCAGCAGTGCAAGCACGAGAGCGTTGTCTGGTCGCTCAATACGCTGACACGGGAAGCTGTGAGCCAGCCGCCGAGGCGCTGAGCCGGAAAGACAGCACTAACACCGCGCCGCACTGATGCCATCCTCGCATCCTCGAATCCGCTTAAAAAGGACATCAGGCTCGCTGCTGGCCGGATTGTGAATTGCCCCCAGCCGCACATTGGCTAGGCGTTTTTATGACTGGTGATTCTTCGTTTTATTTGAACGGGCGGCCGGTTCTTCCAGGTACCGTTCGAAGGCATGGTGTCGGCAACATAGTGCGTCTTCAAAATTCCGCACAGCTGTCCTTCTTCGATTCGAATCGAATACTCGGCCAAAAGCATCTCTTTTACGTCTTGGGTGCTGATTGTTGATTCTGTGGAGCTCTTGAACAGAGCGTCAGCCACCTTCCTTACCAGTAGATCGATCACTGCGGTAGCCATGGTCATTCCTTTTGACGTGAAGCTTGAGGCTACCACACCTAAGACCCTACAACTGGCCGCTCCCACGAGCGGTCATCCCTGAGGGGCGACCCTCCGACCAACGCAGCACAACCGGAGATGCCGTCCTCTAAAAAGCCGGCTCGGCCACTCACGGATGGTCTCATCAACGGGGCACAGCGATGGGAATCCGCTATGCTCAAATTGATAGACAAATGGACAGGTGACGGTCGGGTCAACAAATTGATCGCCAGCTTGCAGGAGCGCGGATTTAACCGCGTCGACGTCTAAGGCTGAAGCTAGCTAAGGGTGAACGCCATTAGCTGACGATCTAGGAGGTTCTGATATGCGCACCCACTCCAAATACCACGCCGCCGCCCCAAGGGCTCTACACGAGTACAGAAGGATCGTCGGCCGGTACTCTATCCCAATCTGCAACCCACGAGTGGCTGCTAAGCGTCGAAGCAATCGCCGCCGGTTGGACGAGCTGATTGATGTGGAGTACTACGCTCACCAAGACGACTTCTAGCCTCTAGTCTCAAGCCCCCACCGACACCGCCCTCTACCTGGAGGGGGCGTTTTCATTTTCCCACTTACCCAAAGCAGTAAGTCGCTCCGAATGCGCGGCAATAGAGTCAGCCCGGTCTTTGCTGCCTCGGCTTCAACCAAACTCGCCCGCGAGCGGGGGTGTCTACGTATCCTGCAACGGCGGCGTCAGTGCTGTCTGGCGCTACGCTACAGGCAAACACAGCAAGGAGTTCTAGCGCTGACCTGTCCCTTCTTCGGCCACCGCCTACCAGCCATGGCCGCGTACCAGCTCAACGTCGGTTCAGTGGATGTGCAGCACTTGGCCGCCCATCGGGCGAATCAGCCGCGCCTCGTCGGCGGTGCGAACGTCACTGATTACCACGTCACGGCCTTGTACCAGCATGGTGCCGAGGCGGCAGGCCATCTGGCGCCCCCAGCAATCCTGGGCGACGGTGTTGTGACGGTCCTCTGTGACCCATAGCCGCAGGATCTCGCGAGGCGATGGGCGCGGCTCAGTTCGTCGAGCAGATTGGTCTCTGGCCAGAGGGCGCCGCCCGCTGCGGCGCATCGTCTGATCGATGGCGAGTGGGGTGGCCGACCCGGCGGCGTCAGCTTAATGGTGCTCGCTCCAAGGGAGCACTCTATATGTCGTCAGATCGTTCGGGAAAACCGTCTCGAAGTAGGATAGGGCCACCTATGGATCGAGCTACGTCCTCCGCGTTGTTCAGGTAGTACTCGACAGTCCGTTCTATCGCTTTGTCAGAGGGGCGTTTTGGCCAAATCAAGCTGATTTGGCCGTGCATTTCATCCTGCCAGAAACTGATTGCTACCGAGTAGTTCGAGCTTTCCGAGCCTTCCGAGCTTGGGATCGTAGCCTCAGGTGAGTGGACCTGGTACAGAGTCACCTTGCCACCGATGATGGCTCTGAGCTGTTTGTTGAATTCCATATCAACTCCTCAATGAACGGCCGTTGGCATGGTCGCTATTTGGCATGGCCAATTGTTCAGTTTCGCACTATTCGCCCTGCTCCGTGCGGGGGTTTTTGTTTCCTAAGGGGGAACTTGGAAGGCCACGAAAAAACGGGGCTGTACCTGTTGCTGCTGGGTGCGTTGATTAGCCTTGGCTGCTTTTGATTTTTATCCTATTGACATTTATAAGTTGAATATTTTATTCCATTGATGTCCTGCAGTCGCTCTGGAAAACGATCGCGCTGTTCAACACGGTGGTCTATCTGATCAGCGGCTTCGCTGGAGCTCCTATGGCATTGCGGACGTCAATGTTGGGGTCAGCCCCGCCATGACGATAGCGTTCCTCGCGATGTTCATGGCGGTCGTGGCTTGGATTTTCAAAACCGGATATCGACTCAAGACCTAGCTCTTCGACCCCTGTGCGAATCTGACCTGCCGATCATGCCATGCGGTGCGCACAGTGAACCGGCCGTATCGGACAACTGCGGCACCGTGGCCGTTGAAATACTCGACCATGCCGTCGGTTTGTGGGTGGCACGGTTTGGTCGGGCGATGGTCAATGTTCAGGGCGGCACAGCGGGTCAAACGCATGTTCGCCGCTGTGGTGTTTCTGCTTGTTGAAGAGCCGGTCGCAGGCTTCCTTCAGGCCGAGGGTACGGCCGAGCTGGACGTAATGGCAAAGCCGCCACACATTAAACATGCCTCTTAAAATGAGGCACTAGAACATCCTCTACCAATCACCTTGGCCCAAGTGCACGTGAGCTCGCTTTCTTCGGGTATCATTTACTAATGACACTTGGGGAAGGCTCTCGGATGCTCACCCACCCTGCCCTAGCCAAGATGAAAATGGCTAGGGCCCGCGAAGCAAAAAGCAGGTACATAAGCGGGTATCAATCGGCGGCGGCATATCGATCCACCCCTTTAAATTCAATAGGATACGCTTAATATGCTGTTGATGATCGACAACTACGACTCGTTCACCTACAACCTTGTCCAGTACTTCGGCGAGCTGGGCCAGGACGTACAGGTGTACCGCAACGACGAAATCACCCTCGAGCGCATAGCCGAACTGGCTCCGCAGTACCTGGTCATTTCCCCCGGCCCCTGCTCGCCCAACGAGGCGGGCGTGTCGGTAGCGGCCATCCACCGTTTTGCCGGCGAAATCCCGATCCTGGGCGTCTGCCTCGGCCATCAGAGCATCGGCCAGGCGTTCGGCGGCAAGATCGTCCACGCGCAGACGCTGATGCACGGCAAGACCTCGCCCGTGCAGCACAAGGACGTCGGCGTGTTCCGTGGCTTGCCCAACCCGGTGACCTGCACCCGCTACCACAGTCTGGTGATCGAGCCGAGCAGCCTGCCCGACTGTCTGGAAGTGACCGCCTGGACCGACGACGGCGAGATCATGGGTGTGCGGCACAAGACGCTGGCAGTCGAAGGCGTGCAGTTCCACCCGGAGTCGATCCTGACCGAGCACGGCCACAACATGCTCGGCAACTTCCTCAAAGAACACGCCTGACACGCGGTTGAGCCACTCCGCGAGTCACGATAACGATACTGGAGACGCCAAAGCATGATTACCCCACAGGCCGCGCTGAACCGGCTGATCGACCAGAACGAACTGTTTTACGATGAGATGCTCGACCTGATGCGTCAGATCATGCGCGGCGAAGTGTCGCCGGTGCTGATGTCGGCGATTTTGGTTGGCCTGCGCGTCAAGGTGGAAAGCGTGTTGGAGATCGCCGCCGCCGCCACGGTGATGCGCGAATTCGCCACCCCGGTGCCGGTCGCCGACCGCACCCATCTGATCGACATCGTCGGTACCGGTGGCGACAAGGCGCGCACCTTCAATATCTCGACCACCGCCATGTTCGTCGCCGGCGCCGCCGGCGCACGCGTCGCCAAGCACGGCAACCGTGCGGTGTCGTCCAGCAGCGGCAGCGCCGACGTGATCGAATCGCTCGGCATCAGCCTGGCGCTGACGCCCGAGCAGGTCGGCCGCAGCATCGACGAAGTCGGCCTCGGCTTCATGTTTGCGCCCAACCACCACAGCGCGATGCGCCACGTCGCCCCGATCCGCAAGGAACTGGGTGTACGCACCATCTTCAATATTCTCGGCCCGCTCACCAACCCGGCGCAGGCCGAAAACCAGCTGATGGGCGTATTCCATCCCGATCTGGTGGGCATTCAGGCGCGCGTGCTGAAGGAGCTGGGCAGCCGCCACGTGATGGTCGTGCACGGTCGCGACGGCCTCGACGAGATCACCATCGCCGACAAGTCGCTGGTTGCCGAGCTGAAAGACGGCCGCATCGAGGAATATGAACTCGATCCGCGCGAGTTCGGCTTCGCGCTGACCGACGATCTCAAAGCGATCCGCGTCGATACCGCCGAAGAGTCGCGCCGCATGGTGCAGTCGGTACTGGCCGGCTCGCACGGCCCGCACCGCGACATCGTGATCTTGAACGCCGGCGCGGCGATCTACACTTCTGGCGTCGCCGCCACCTTGGCCGAAGGCATGGAACGTGCCCGCGATGCGGTCGACAGCGGCCGCGCCCGCCATAAGCTATATGAACTGGTACAATTCACCCAGTCTCTAGCCGCCTGACATCCACGGCGATAAGGTTCGGCCAACATTGTTGGCCGTTTTTGCAGGCGGCGACGCTGTCATCACATCACTACAAAGCGCTAAGCAATGCACATTCCCTCCAAAGACATTTTCAAGGCGTATGACATCCGTGGCGTGGTCGGCAAGACGCTGACCTCGGAGGCGGCCGAGCTGATCGGCCGCGCGATCGGTAGCGAAGCGCAGGCGCGTAATGTCAAGGTGATTGTCGTGGGTCGCGACGGCCGCCTGTCCGGTCCGGATCTGGCCGAGGCACTGGCGGACGGCATCCGCGCCGCCGGCATCGACGTGATCGACGTCGGCCGGGTCGCCACGCCGATGCTCTACTTTGCCGCCTATAAGCTGGAAACGCTGTCGGGCGTGATGGTGACCGGCAGCCATAACCCGCCGGACTACAACGGCTTCAAGATGATGCTGGCCGGCGAAACACTGGCCGGCGACGCGATCCAGGCGCTCTACCAGCGCATCAAGAGCAAAGATTTCACCGAAGGTGACGGCAGCTATAGCACCCACGACATCGTCGAGGCGTATCTGGAGCGCATCACCTCCGACATCCACCTGTCGCGCCCGATGAACATCGTGGTCGACTGCGGCAACGGCGTGCCGGGCGCGTTTGCGCCGGTGCTGTACCGCCGCCTCGGCTGCCGCGTACGCGAGCTGTTCTGCGACGTGGACGGCACCTTCCCGAACCACCACCCGGACCCGGCCAAGCCGGAGAACCTGCAGGACGTGATCGAGGCGCTGGCCAAGACCGACTCGGAAATCGGCCTGGCCTTCGACGGCGACGGCGACCGCCTCGGCGTGGTCACCAAGGACGGCACCATCATCTGGCCGGATCGCCAGCTGATGCTATTCGCGGCCGACGTGCTGGAGCGTCATCCGGGCGCCAAAGTGATCTACGACGTGAAGTCCACCCGCCTGCTGGCGCCGTGGATCCGTGAACACGGCGGCGAACCGGTGATGTGCCGTACCGGCCACAGCTTCATCAAGGCCGCGATCAAGGAAACCGGCGCGCTGGTCGCCGGCGAGATGAGCGGCCACGTGTTCTTCAAGGAACGCTGGTACGGCTTCGATGACGGCCTGTACGCCGGCGCGCGCCTCCTGGAAGTGCTGTCGCAGGTCGAAAACCCGAGCGAACTCTTGAACGCGTTGCCGAACGCGGTATCGACGCCGGAGTTGAACCTGAAGATGCAGAAGGAAGGCGACAATCACGCGCTGATCGCCAAGCTGCAGGAAACCGCACAGTTCGACGGCGCCGACGAGGTAATCACCATCGACGGCCTGCGCGTCGAGTACCCGGACGGCTTCGGTCTGGCCCGTGCGTCCAACACCACGCCGGTGATCGTGCTGCGCTTCGAGGCCGACAACAAGGACGCGCTCGAACGCATCAAGGGCGACTTCCGCAAGGTGCTCGCCACCGCCACCGACGCCAAGCTGCCGTTCTGATCGCACAAGAGGTTGGCCGAACCGCCAGCCTTGAACCACACTGGGGACATGGCCCGCGCCGTGTCCCCGTTGCATTGAAAGGAACCTTATGTACGCTCAAGCCGTCAGCACGCTGACCACCGTGCGCGACCTGCTGCGCTTTGCTGTGTCGCGCTTCAATGAAGCGGGCCTGACCTTCGGGCACGGCACCACCAACGCCTACGACGAAGCGGCGTACCTGATCCTGGCGACGTTGAAGTTGCCGATCGACCAGCTCGAGCCCTACCTCGACGCCCGCCTGCTCGAGATAGAGATCAAGGACGTGATCGACGTGATCGAGCGTCGCGCGGTCGAACGCGTGCCGTCCGCCTACCTGACCCACGAAGCCTGGCAGGGCGAGTTCAGCTTCTACGTCGACGAACGGGTGATCGTGCCGCGTTCGTTCATTTACGAGCTGCTCGGTGAGCCACTGGCGCCGTGGATCGAGCACGGCGAGCTGGTGCATCGCGCGCTCGACCTGTGCACCGGTTCCGGCTGCCTGGCGATCCAGCTGGCGCATCACTACCCGGACGCCGCCGTCGACGCGGTCGACATCTCGCTCGATGCGCTGGAAGTGGCCGGCATCAATGTGCAGGGCTACGGCCTGGAAGACCGGGTCAACCTGATCCACACCGACCTGTTCGAAGGGCTGGAAGACAGCTACGACCTGATCATCTCCAATCCGCCGTACGTCGACGCCGAGTCGGTCGAGGAGTTGCCGGAAGAGTATCTGCACGAGCCGGAACTGGCGCTCGGTTCGGGCATCGACGGCCTCGACGCTACCCGGGTGATCCTGGAAAAGGCCGCCGACTTCCTGAATCCGAAAGGCGTGCTGCTGGTCGAGATCGGCCACAACCGCGACGTGCTGGAAGCGGCCTTCCCGACCCTGCCGTTCGTCTGGCTGGATACCAGTGGTGGCGACGGCTTCGTGTTCCTGCTGACCCGCGAGGACCTGCTGGCCGCGCGCGGCGAGTAATCACCTCCCCGCACAATGCAAGACGCCGGCTTCAGCCGGCGTTTTTGCTTACTGGAAACCCTCACTAAAAACCGAAATTGCGCAACAGGATCGCGCCGGTCAAGAGCATTACCATCCCGATCACCAGGTCGAGCACCCGCCAGCTCGCCGGCTTTTCGAACACCGGCGCGAGCTTGCCGGCAAAGAAACCGATCGCCACGAACCAGGTAACCGACGCGCTGATGCTGCCGAGGATGAAACTGAACTGTGAGCCCGGCCCATACGCCGACGACAGGCTGCCGATCAGCACCACGGTATCGAGCCACACATAGGGGTTGAGCAAGGTCACCGCTAGGATGGTCCGTACCACCAGCCTGCGGTCGCGCTCGACGCTGTCGCCCAGCGTCAGCCCGGACGGCGCCAGCGCGGCGCGGAATGCCTTGTACGCCAGCCAGAACATGAAGCCGGCGCCGAGCCAGGTCACCGTCTTCACGAATAGGGGCCACCCAGCGATCAGGCTGCCCATGCCGAACACGCCGGCACTGATCAGCAGGATGTCGCAGACGACGCAGATCGCCACGATCGGCACCACGTGGCTGCGACCGAGTCCCTGCCTGATGACGTAGGCGTTTTGCGGGCCGATGCCGATAATCTGGCCGGCGGACAGCATCAGCGCCGACAGATAAACACTGGGATTGAAAAACATGATGGAGCAACGGTCGTCAGCCGTGTGAGTCTAGGGAATGGCTCATAGGCTACGTCCATCGGTTTGTTGCATCAAACTGATTGTTTTACTATTCCATTAGCCAAATTAATTCCCATCTCGGGCGGAAGGAAACCACCGTGTTCGACCCGCGTCACCTGCAAGCCCTGTCCGCCGTGGTCGAGTCAGGCGGCTTCGACAAGGCGGCCAGCCAGCTATTCATTACCCAGTCGGCGGTGTCGCAACGCATCCGCCAGCTCGAAGACAGGATCGGTCAGCTGGTGCTGACCCGCACCACCCCCGCACAGCCGACCGCCGCCGGGCGCCGCCTGCTGCAACACTTCCGGCAGCTGTCGCTGATGGAGGCCGACCTGCTGGACGCGCTGCAGCCGGACAACGACGCCAACCAGTACACCACGCTGGCAATCGGCGTGAACAACGACAGCCTGGCCAGCTGGTTCCTGCCGGCGATCGCCCCGCTGTTGGCCGAACGCCGGGTGCTGCTCGACGTGATGCTAGACGATCAGGACTACACTCACGAGCTGATGCGTCAGGGCCATGTGATCGGCTGTGTCAGCACCCGTGCCCAGCCGATCCAGGGCGGCAACAGCGCGCCGCTCGGGGTGATGCGCTACCGCTGTCTCGCCACCCCCGCCTTTGCCGCCCGCCACTTCCCCGACGGCCTGACACAAGAGGCGCTGGCCAATGCGCCGGCGATCGAGTTCAGCCACAAGGACGACCTGCACAGCGAATACCTAGCCGACAAGCTCGGCTATCACGGCAGCTACCCGCGCTTTCTGCTGCCGAATCCGGCGAGCTTCATCGACGGCACCAAGCTAGGCTTCGCGTACAGCCTGCTGCCCGAGCTGATGCTGGGCAACGAGCTGGCCGACGGCGAGCTGGTCGACCTGACCCCAGGTCACCATGTCGACCTGCCGCTCTACTGGCACCACTGGCGGGTCGAGTCGGCGCTGGTTGAGGCGCTCGCCGGCACGCTGCTCGAACACACCCGCCGGGTATTGAGGCCGATGCCGACGGTCAGTTGAGCGCCTGATTCAGCTCGACGGCCATCCTGACGCCTAACTTGAATCAGACGTTGGTCGACCCCCCTGTTCGGCCAACCTTGGCACTCTCCGGACACAAAAAAACGGAAGCCCGCGGGCTTCCGTTTTGTTTGCTGCCAGTCTGGGCTGCTTAGCCAACCCACTTGCGGGCGCTGGCGAACATGCGGTACCAGCCGCCCAGCTCCTGCCAGTCGTCCGGGTGCCAGCTGTTCTGCATGGCGCGGAACACCCGTTCCGGGTGCGGCATCATAATGGTGAAGCGACCGTCCGGCGTGGTGACGCCGGTGATGCCTTGCGGCGAGCCGTTCGGGTTGAGCGGGTAGGTCTCGGTCGGGTGACCGTTGCCGTCGATGTAGGACAGCGCCGTGGTCACCTTGTTGATCGCGCCCGGTGCGAACACCGCGCGGCCTTCGCCGTGGCTGACCACCACCGGCAGCTCGCTGCCGGCCATGTCGGCCAGGAAGATCGACGGCGATTCGGCCACGCGCACCATATTGAAGCGCGCCTCGAACTGCTCGGACTGGTTGCGATGGAAACGCGGCCAGTACTCGGCTCCCGGGATGATCTCGGCCAGGTTCGACATCATCTGGCAGCCGTTGCACACGCCGAGCGCGAAGGTGTCGCTACGCTTGAAGAAGCCTTCGAACTGGTCGCGGGCGCGGGCGTTGAACAGGATGCTCTTTGCCCAGCCCTCGCCGGCGCCCAGCACGTCGCCGTAGCTGAAGCCGCCGCAGGCGGCGAGACCGGCAAACTCCTCGAGCGAGCGGCGACCGCTGATGATGTCGCTCATGTGCACGTCGACCGCCTCGAAGCCGGCGCGGGTGAACGCGGCGGCCATCTCGACCTGACCGTTCACGCCCTGTTCGCGCAGTACCGCCACACGCGGACGCTTGCCGGTCGCGATGAACGGCGCGGCCGGGTCGGTGTTGACGTCGAAGCTCAGATTAGCGGACAGGCCCGGAGTCTTCGGGTCGGACTGCAAGGCGAATTCGCTGTCGGCGCAGGCCGGATTGTCGCGCAGGCGCTGGATCTGGTAGCTGGTCTCGGTCCAGGCGCGCTGCAGGTCGGTACGCGACTCGCTGAACAGCTCCTGACCACGGTGCGTGATCACCAGGCGGTCCTTGCTGTTGATCTTGCCCAGCACGAACAGCTCGCGGCCGATGCCGGCGCTCATGAAGCGGGCGATCACCTCGGCGGTGTCCGCCTTCTTCACCTGCAGTACCGCACCCAGCTCCTCGTTGAACAGCACGCGCATGATGCGGCCGTGGGTCGCCTGTTCGGAACCCGGCTGCACGAAGTCGTCGTTGATGCGCTGGGCGTTCTGGCGCTCGATCACCAGCTCCTGCAGGTCGATGCTGACACCGACGTGACCGGCGAACATCATTTCGGCCAACGTCGTAAACAGACCACCCTCCGAACGGTCGTGGTAGGCGAGCAGCATGTCGTCGCGCAGCAGGGACTGAACGGTGTTGAAGAAGGTCACCAGCTGCTGCGGGCTTTCCACGTCGGTGGCGCGGCCGTGCGGGTAGTTCCACACCTGGCCGAACGCCGAGCCGCCCAGACGGCAGCGGCCGTAACCCAGGTCGATCAGGATCAGGTCGGTGTCCTTGTCGCCCTTCAACTCCGGGGTCACCGACTTGCGCACGTCTTCCACCGGCGCGAAGGCCGACACCACCAGCGACAGCGGCGAGGTAACGGCTTTCTGCTCACCGTTGTCCTGCCACACCGTCTTCATCGACAGCGAGTCCTTGCCCACCGGGATGCTGACGCCGATTTCCTGCGACAGCAGCGACACCGCCTCGACGGTCTGGAACAGCTTGGCGTCCTCGCCTGGATAGCCGGCAGCGGCCATCCAGTTGGCCGACAGCTTGACATTGCCGAGGTCGCCGATGAACGCCGAGGCGACATTGGTCAACGCCTCGCCCACCGCCATGCGGCCCGATGCAGCGGCCGAGTACAGCGCGGTCGGGGCCTTCTCGCCCATCGCCATCGCTTCGCCGCGAACGCTGTCGAAGCCCATCATGGTGATTGCCGCATCGGCGACCGGCACCTGCCATGGGCCGACCATCTGGTCGCGGTAGGTCAGGCCACCGACGGAACGGTCGCCGATGGTGATCAGGAACTGCTTGCTTGCCACGACCGGCAGGCGCAGCACGCGGTAGGCCGTTTCGCGCAGCTCGAAGCGCGAGGCGTCGAACACGCGGAACTCCGGCTCCTGCGAGGTGACGTCGCGCACCATCCGCGGCGGCTTGCCGAGCAGTACGTCGAGCGACATATCGACCGGGCTGGCGTCGAACACATCGTCGCGTACCTGCAAGTGGCCGTCGTTGGTGGCGGTGCCGATCACCGCGAACGGGCAGCACTCGCGTTCGCACAGCGCGCTGAAGCGCTCGAGGGAATCCGGCAGGATCGCCAGCACGTAGCGCTCCTGCGCCTCGTTACACCAGATCTGCATCGGGCTCATGCCGTGCTCTTCGAGCGGCACCTTGCGCAATTCGAAGATCGCGCCACGACCGGAGTCGTTCACCAGTTCCGGCAGGGCGTTCGACAGGCCGCCGGCGCCGACGTCGTGGATCGACACGATCGGGTTCTTGTCACCCAGCTGCCAGCAGCGGTCGATTACTTCCTGCGCCCGGCGTTCGATCTCCGGGTTGCCACGCTGCACCGAGTCGAAGTCGAGGCTTTCGGTGTTGGCGCCGGTGTCCATGCTGGACGCCGCCCCGCCACCGAGGCCGATCAGCAGACCCGGGCCGCCCAGCTGGATCAGTAGCGCGCCTTCCGGGATCTCGTGCTTCTCGATCTGCTGCTGCTGGATGTTGCCGACACCGCCGGCCAGCATGATCGGCTTGTGATAGCCGCGCATCTCGCCGTCGACTTCCTGCTCGAAGGTGCGGAAGTAGCCGGTCAGGTTCGGGCGACCGAATTCGTTGTTGAACGCGGCGCCGCCGATCGGGCCCTCGATCATGATCTGCAGCGGCGAGGCGATGCGGCCCGGCCGGCCGTATTCCGGCTGGTCGGCACGGTACGGCTCCCACGGCTGGGTGAAGCCCGGGATGTTCAGGTTCGACACCGAGAAGCCGGTCAGGCCAGCCTTCGGACGGGCGCCGCGACCGGTCGCGCCTTCGTCGCGGATCTCGCCGCCCGCACCGGTGGCGGCGCCGGCGAACGGGGCAATCGCGGTCGGGTGGTTGTGCGTCTCGACCTTCATCACGATGTGGGTCGACTCGCGGTTGAAGCCGTAGCTGTGCGTCTGCGAATCCGGGTAGAAGCGGTCGATGAGGCCGCCCTCGATCACCGAGGCGTTGTCCTTGTACGCCACCAAAGTGCCTTGCGGATTGGCCTTGTGGGTGTCGCGGATCATGCCGAACAGCGTCTTGTCCTTCTGTTCGCCGTCGATGATGAACTGGGCGTTGAAGATCTTGTGACGGCAGTGTTCGGAGTTGGCCTGGGCGAACATCATCAGCTCGACGTCGCTCGGATTGCGGCCCATACGGGTGAAGCTGTCGACCAGATAATCGATCTCGTCGTCGGACAGCGCCAGACCCAGCGACTGGTTGGCCGACTCGAGCGCGGCACGGCCGCCGTCGAGGATGTCGACGCTGGCATGCGGTTGCGGGGCGATGTGGCTGAACAGCTGGTCGGCACCGTCGAAATCGCCTAGCACGGTCTCGGTCATGCGATCATGCAAAAGGCTCGCCAACGTCGTGCGAGCCTCTTCGGTCAGTGCCTGTGCGGACTTCACCCAGAACGCGGTGCCGCGCTCGATCCGTCGGATCTGGTTCAGACCGCAGCGATGGGCGATATCGGTAGCCTTCGACGCCCAGGGCGATACGGTGCCCAGGCGCGGCACTACCAGGAAGAGTTCGGCTTCGCCGTTTGGCGCCGCCTGGCTCGCCGGCGCTTCGCCCCCGGACGTCAAAAGACGGGTCAGGGCATTGACGGCGGCGGCGTCAAGTTCGGCACTGCTTTCGGCAAAATGCCAGTATTCGGTGTGGAGGGAAAGCTCGGGCAAACCGGCGGCCTTGGCCAATTCGAGCAGTTTATCGAGGCGGAACTGGGAAAGGGCACGACCGCCCCTCAGCTTGAGTACCTGGGACATGCGTCACTCGCGACAGGTGTGTGGCAGGGAAGCTGTATATGATAACCCAAAACCCCCCGCCACGACTAAGCCTCGCCCGCCTCACGCGTTGCCAGCTAAAATCATGTCGCCATTCTAAATCATCAGCTGCAGGAGTCGTTTTACATGAAGAAAGTCGAAGCCATCATCAAGCCGTTCAAACTCGACGAAGTGCGCGAAGCGTTATCTGACATCGGCATCAACGGCCTCACCGTCACCGAGGTCAAGGGCTTCGGCCGCCAGAAGGGGCATACCGAGCTGTACCGCGGCGCCGAGTACGTGGTGGATTTCCTGCCCAAGGTGAAGATCGAGGTGATCCTGCCGGACGACCTGGTCGATCGCGCGATCGACACCATCGTCGCCACCGCCCGCACCGGCAAGATCGGCGACGGCAAGATTTTCGTGACTCCGGTGGAGCAAGTGGTGCGCATTCGCACCGGTGAAATCAACGAACAAGCGATCTGACCCCTTCGCCGGCCCACCTTGGCCGGCGACTTCCCTTCTTAGCCATCAGGCATGCTTTTCATTTTCCTCGTTCGGCCCAAAAGACTATTAAGCACTGTAGTAGTCGTTTGGCATTCAGCTGTCTCTCGAAATGCATTTGTCGTTTATCGCTGGCTTGTCATATAAATATTAAATAATATTAAACACTTGCTGTTACTAGATATAACAAGGGGCGATCCAACCAATGTCCAGTCCATTACATTACGGACTTGCAGCCGGACTACTTGTCACACTCGGTGTTTATGCACAGGCAGAACCCCCTCTCTGGAAGCAAACAGCCTACGGCAACGCCATCCAGGCTGCTCGCAGCGGCCAGCCCCAGGCGGCACTCGACATGCTGGAGGCCGAGCAACGCAAGGCGTCATTGACCGGTCAGTTGCTCGACGATTACCTGACACTGCTGGTCTGGGCCGGACGTCAGGACGAGGCATTGCAGAAATCCCGAGCGATCGACCCGGCGGCCCTGAATCCGGACGCCTTGGCCCTACTGGGCCGCAGCGCGCGCGACAAGCGCGATTACGCCTACGCCATCGCCCTCTACCGCCAAGCCCTTGCCAAGTCGCCCTCCGCCGACCGAAGCGCCGGCCTCGCTCTGGCCCTGTCCGATAGCGGCGACAGCAAAGCCGCCCTGACCACGCTCGACGCCGCGAAGACCGGCACTCCGAAGGAAGCGCTCGAGCTGGTTCGTGCCCGTGCCTACACCCTTGCCCACTCACCGGACCTGACCGGTGCCTTGCGCTACCTGCAAGCCTGTCGTGAACGTTACCCCAATGACCCTGACCTGGAGCGCAGCTACACCGAGTTGCTGCTGCGCCTCGGCGCCCCGCAAAGCGCGAGCCTGTCACTGAAACAAAGTCGCCTCACCGACCAGGACTTGAGCAATCAGGTCGAGCTCGACCGGATCGCCCATGCGAGCCGCTGGGGCGAGGCCGAAGAGCGCTCCGAACAGGGTGATGCCCACTACAAACTGATCGACCAGGCGCTGGCGGCCAACAGCACGATCAGCAGCCAGTTGCCCGCCGACGCCAGTCGCCAGCAGCTGATTGCGCTGGCCGACCGCTTGGTGCTGCTGCAACAGCGCAACCGCTCGCGCGAGGCCGTCCAGCTCTATGAAGAGCATCGCAGCGAGGCACTGCCCCCGTACGCCGAGGCGGCCGTCGCCGACGCCTATCTCAGCAACGACCAGCCCAAACGAGCGATCGACCTCTATCAGCACGCCCTGGCCAACACCCCGGTCAAAGACACCCCGCTCGACTGGCTGCTCGGCCTGGTCAACGCCTACGAGGACGCCGGCCAGGCCGACAACGCCGAAAAGGCGATGGAGCAGATCAAGGCGGATACGCCCCGGGTGCGCTATGACGCCCCGAGCAAGCAGAATCGCTACAACCCGGACTATGGCCGGGTAATGCAGGCCGATGCGATGCTACAGGCCTATAACAACCGCACCCAATTGGCTCAGCAAAAGCTCGACGGCATGCTCGACGAAGCGCCCTATAACGCCGAGTTGCGCAGCAATCACGGTGCACTGGCCCTGTTGCGCGGCGCGCCGCGGGAGGCAGTCGGCATCTATACCCGGGTGCTGGTCGACGAGCCCGACTACAGCGACGCCAAGATCGGCCTCGCCAGCGCCCAGATCAACAGCTATCAGTTCGCCGCCGCCGAGAGATCGGTCGCGGCAGCCAACGCCGCCGCACCGGACCGCAAGAGCACGCAGAAGCTCGACCAGGAGTGGTACTGGCAGAACCGTCCGGAGCTGGTAATCGACTCGGGCAAGGATCTGAGTGGCGGACGCGGCGCCGGCCAGTCCAACGAATGGAACGTCGAAACCCGGCTCTATAGCTCACCGATCGACTACAACTGGCGGATTTTCGCCCGCGCCTACGACAGCCGCGCCTCGTTCGACGACGCCCCGGACGCCCGTCGCGACACGGCCGGTGCCGGCGTCGAATACCGTTCGGCCAAGCTGACCGGCGAGGCGGCGCTGACCACGGCCACCGATGGTAGCGGCCGAGTCGGCGGTTTCGTTGCCGGCGCCTGGACGCCGGACGACCATTTGAGCGCCGGTCTGCGCCACGAGGAAGACACCGACGCGATCCCGATCAAGGGGCGACTCACCGACGTACACGGCCGTAATACGGGGGCGGAGCTGGGCTATCGCGTCGACGACACCCGCCAGTTCAACGCCACCGCCAACACCATCGGCATGAGTGATGGCAACCGCCGGAATGTGATCGGCGCCACCTGGACCGAGCGCTGGTATGCCGGGCCGACCTACCGGCTCGACACCATTCTGTCTGTCTACGCCAGTCAGAACCGCGATATCCCCACAGCCCAATATTTCAATCCGCAAAGTGACCACGAACTGGGTCTAACGGCACTGCAGGACTGGCTGCTCTGGAGAAACAGCAATGCCACCCTGCACCACCGGCTCGGCCTCTACCTTGGTAGCTACAATCAGCAGGGTTTCGGCAGCGGCACCTCCTGGCTGGCGTTCTACGAGCAGGAGTGGGCCTGGGCTTCGCGTGCCGCGCTGCGTTACGGCTTTGCCCGCAACAGCCATCCGTATGATGGTGACAGCGATACGGGCAACCGCATCTACATGAATCTCGACTGGCGCCTCTGACCATGACACGTCATCCATTGCTCAACAAACTGATTGGCGTCTTGCTGTTGGCCATGCTCGCACTAACCCAGCCAGTCCAGGCGGCGGCCGACTCGCGCCTGATCATTCTTTGCTACCACGAGGTAGTTCAGTACGCCCCCATCGACGACCCATACGCCGTCGACACTAACGGTCTGGTCAAGCAACTGGAATGGTTACGTGGCCGCGGCTATCACTTCGTCAGCATCGACGACATCCTGGCCGATCGCGCCGGCAGCCGCCCCTTGCCGGACAAGCCGGTGCTGCTGTCATTCGACGACGGCTACGAGAGCGCCTATACCCATGTGTTCCCGATCCTGAGGCTCTTCAAGGCACCCGCCGTGATCGGGCTGGTCGGCAGCTGGCTCGATGCTCCGCCGGGTAGCGAAGTCAATTTTGGCGGCAAGAAAGTACCTCGTGATAACTTCCAGAGCTGGGAGCAGATTCGTGAAATGCAGAACAGTGGCCTGGTTGAAATCGCCAACCATACCTACGACCTGCACTATGGCCAGATTGCCAACCCTCAGGGCAATGAGGAACCGGCGGCCAGCACCCAGCGCTATGACTTGAAAACCGGCCGTTATGAGAGTCGCGACCAGATGCTGGCGCGTGTCCGCGCCGACTTTGTCCGCAACTCCGCGTTGCTCAAGCGGAAAACCGGCAAGTCGCCCAGGGTGATGGTGTGGCCTTACGGCAGCTACACCCAGGAGCTGACGGACATCACCACCTCACTAGGCATGCCGATCACGCTGACCCTCGACGACGGCACCAATCTGCCGAGCACTCCGCTGTCTAGCCTGCGCCGGGTCTTGATCGACGCCAGCCTGACACTCAACGACCTGGCGTACATTTTCAAATCACAAGAGAGCGCCCCGAATGGCGTGCCGCTGTCGCCGAGCCGGATAATGCGGGTCAGCATCGACAGCATCTACGACCCTGACCCGGAGGTGTTCAATACCAACCTCGGCAAGCTGCTCGACCGAGTGCAGGCAATGGGCCCCAGCGTGGTTTACCTCCAAGCCTATTCCGACCCGGCCAACACCGGCAGTGCTCAGGAGCTCTATTTTCCGAACCGCCACATGCACGTTCGGGCCGACCTGTTCAACCGAGTGGCCTGGCAGTTGCAGACCCGTACCGGTGCGCGAGTGTACGCCTGGCTGCCACTGTTATCCTTCCGAGTGCCCGCCAGTGCCAATGTCGACCCGGCCAACCGCTTGTCGCCCTACTCGCCAGCTGCCCAGACGGTATTGAAGGATATTTACGAAGACCTGGGGCGCTCGTCCCGCTTTAATGGGCTATTGATGCAGGACGAGGGTCCGCTCAACGATCAGGAGGATGCTAGCCCGGATGCGCTGCACGCCTACCAAGCCTGGGGCTTGCCCGGCAGCCTGGAGGAAATTCGCAAAGACCCCCACCTGCTGGAGCGCTGGAGCGAAGGCAAGACCGAGCAACTCAATGCCTTAAGCCTGGAGTTGGCGAAAGTGGTACGACGTTATCAGCCCGCGCTGATCGTCGCGCGCACCCTCAACCCGGACGTGGTATTGCATCCCGAGTCCCAATCGTGGTTATCGCAGTCATTCGACAAGTCGTTGAGTAACTATGATTACATTGTAATAACGGCATTGCCGCGCGGCGTCGAGAGCGATATGCAGACACTGTTCAACAAGGTGGCAAACCGCCCTGGCGCGCTGGATAAAGTCGTGTTCGAGCTGCCGAGTCGCGATAGCCGCAACAATGCCCCGCTGCCGAACGATACGATGACCAAACGCGTGATCGACCTACACACCTGGGGGGCTCGAAACATCGCCTACGGTCCAGATGACCTTTTTCATGACGACCCTGCCTTGGCGAGCTTTAGGCGCGTGTTCTCGATGAAAAGCGAGCCGGAGCGTTGACCGCCATGTTAGCCATTTTCGAAACCCTTAGCGGCAACCCACTGCAGTGGCTGTGGGCGCTATTGCTGGCCTATGCTTTTTACTATCCACTGTTCATGGCCTATCTGTGGATGGTCGGGGCGTTGCATTACTATTTCCACTACGAGCGCAAGGACGCGCCACTAGACCAGCCTCCCGACCTCGACTACCCGCCGATCAGCGTGCTGGTACCTTGCTACAACGAAGAAGATAACGTCTACGAAACCATCCACTTCGCCCTGGCGCTCGACTACCCCGAGTTCGAGGTCATCGCCATCAACGATGGCAGCAAAGACCGTACCGGCGCCATTCTCGACGAACTGGCCGGCATTCACCATGGCCTTCGCGTGGTGCACTTGGCCAGCAATCAGGGCAAGGCGGTGGCGTTAAACTCCGGTTGCTTGCTGGCCCGTCACGAGCACCTGCTGTGCATCGACGGTGACGCGCTACTCGACCGCCATTCGGCCAAGTGGCTGATGCGACATTTCGTTGGCAGCCCGCGTGTCGGCGCGGTCACCGGTAACCCGCGGGTGCGCAACCGCACGACACTACTCGGCCGACTGCAGGTAGGCGAGTTCACCTCGATCATCGGCATGATCAAGCGCGCCCAGCGCACCTATGGCCGCTTGTTTACCGTCTCTGGGGTGATCGCTGCGTTTCGCAAGACTGCGCTGCACCAGATCGGCTACTGGAGCGACGATGTCTTGACCGAGGATATCGACATCAGCTGGAAGATGCAGCTTAGACACTGGGACGTGCGCTTCGAACCCAAGGCCCTGGTCTGGATCCTGATGCCGGAAACGCTAAAGGGGTTCTGGAAGCAGCGGCTGCGCTGGGCGACGGGAGGCTCTCAAGTGCTACTGCGCAATATTGGTATCGTTCTGCACTGGAAAAGCCGTCGCATGTGGCCGGTGTACGCAGAGTACTTTCTGAGCGTGGCTTGGGCTTATCTGATGGCAGCGTTGATTGCGATCTGGCTGGTCGGTCTGTTTGTGCCATGGGACTACTGGCTACGCTTTGCTTCGCCGCTGTTGCCGGGCTGGAACGGCATTGTGCTGGGCACCACCTGTCTGTTGCAGTTCGGTATCAGCAAATGGCTGGATGGCCACTACGATCGCGGCCTTGGTCGTAACTACTTCTGGATGATCTGGTATCCGCTGGTCTACTGGCTGATCAATGTCGGCACCACCACGGTGGCTCTGCCTCGAGCGATTGCACATCGCCGTGGCAAGCGCGCCCGTTGGGTAAGCCCAGACCGGGGGGGTCAGAGCATGAGCGTTTCCCCCGACAATCTGATCATCGACGCCGGGCAGCAACAGACCTTCCTGCAGCGATTGGTGTCGATATCGCTGACCACCCTGCTCTGGCTGTTCTGGGTGTACTTGTGGATGCCGCTGATCAGTCTGGTGGGCTGGTATTTCGGCTTTCGGCTGTTCTACGATGAGATGGTGCTGCGCGAGGGCTGGTACAGCCTGATCAAACTGCTGATGCTGTACACGCTGGTGGTGATGGTAACGGGCGGCGCCTTGATCGTTTGGGCGCGCATCAACTGCTACCGTTTCAGCGGCAAGGAGCGACGCATCCAAGTCCCGAGCGTATCGTTAGAGACACTGGCCGGCGATTTCTGCACGCCATCGGCCGACGTCACTGCCTGCCAGCAGAGCCGAATCACGGTGGTGCACCACGATCAGGAAGGCCGGGTCGTCAAGATCGAGCCCCGCGCACTCCTGGGCGCGGAAGGCTCAACACCTCCCAGTGCGCGCTGGGGTCCGAGACAAATTCGTCCCACCATAGGCCAATCACTCAGTAAGCCAGCTGGCATGCAGCGTGATTCGTACCCTGCCCTTGTTCAAACCGGCTACGCAATGTGCCGAGGCCGGCAAACCAGACATGCTCTCCCGCTCAACAACCCAGCAGTATCAACTTGGCCTGTCCGTACTGTTCAAAAAATAGCGTTTTCATCACGCACAAGATACTACTAGGCGCCATGTGGTGATCCTATTGGAGGCGCGCCAAACAGGCTTGTGAAATAGCGGTACTACGAGGTTTTGTTAGTGGGGAAACTGTCCAGTCCCGGGTGGCTGGACAACTAACTTCGGGGCATTACGAGGCACCCATTAATATCAAACTTATATCGATGTTCTGCCCAGCCAAACCCAAATAGCGCCAAGTTTTTATCATAGTATGTCAGTGTGGACCACTCGTTGCTTTCCTCTATTTCCCGTTGCACATGCGACAATACCTTCGAAGCTAGTTGAATATTGCCTTCAGAGACTAGGAACGGAAAAATCGCTGCCGAGAAGCCAATCGGCGCGTAACCAAAAGCTTCCCCTGATTTAACATTGACGTAGTGTGGCACGTAGCCTCTGCTTGCTGCCGATGTGGACATTCCCGCAAGCGACACCATGAGTTGCCGATATGCAGGGTCTTCTTGGTTCAGCATCCCCACCCAGAGATATGTTCTTATTGCATCATATCCCCCAGTGGGGCCTTTTGTAGACTCAAAAGAATATCCTGTTATTTCATCAAATTTGCACCAGTCTGGTGCAAATCCAACGGGAGAGCAGGCAACGAGAAGGTTGATTTGATTGATGGCGATGGATTGCCAAGGGCCTTCTGGTTCGCTCAGAGAAAAACGCCTCAACAGCTGAACTGGAGCGTAGCTCGGATTCAAGAGATAAGCATGGTCTTCAAGGCGGAATCCATTCCTTCCCGAAATATGCAAGAAGCTACCATTTTTTAATTTTACTATTTCATGGGATTTAATAGTAGCAAGTAGCAGCTTGCCAAGTTCCTGATATCGAGGCTCATCCCATAGACGTGCCGCTTCGAGCAAGGAATAGGCCATCCAGAGGTTAGCGTCAGCAGCAGAGTTCGCGTCAATCACCCCCCAGCTACCATCTTTCTTGTGGCCCCAAAGCCATACCGGTGGCAGTGAACGGTCAGCCCAAAGGTGCGCTTGCATCCATTGCAATATGCTTTCAAATCGGCGTCTGTCGTTCGCTACGAGTGAAAAAAACAGGCCATATGCTTGGCCTTCCGACGTAGTACGTGCTTCCTGTGCCCACTCGATGACCCGACCATCTGCTGCCACTGCTTCGCTGGCGTAGCGCTCCCACAAAGGCCATGTAGAATCTGTAGGATATGCCAATGCCGCTGGGAGGCCTCCTCCAATAAGAACGGCAATGCAAAGACTGCGAACCCGTCTACTGGTCACCACTGAACCAAAAAAAACAAACACCCCTATCCTCAACGAATTGAGTTTATCAAGCAGTCGCTCAAGTAGTGCTCCAGCGACTAGACAACCCGCAGCTGTACGGAGCAAGTTTGCGTATCGATTAATTATGCTCATAAGGTTTTCCAGCCAATTGCTACTGCACATGGATTATGTCCAGCCATTCGAGTAACTGGTGCGGATGCTGCCCCAGCAAGGCTGAGGCACTAGTGTTGCCACCGCTCCGAAAAGAAAACACTATCCCACGAGTTTCATGATTTTCTTCCTTGTGGGGTAGCAAAATGGCATTGGCGATAACAAATAACTTGAAATGAACCAAAAGAAGTGTAATCGAGTATGAGTAGAATAAGCTGATTCAGCTGGGTAACCATAGCTCTATCGAATCAAGTTTCCATGATAAAATGCGTCGCTGGTATGATTTATGCCCTGCTGCTGATGAAAATTTCATTGAACAGAAGTACTTGAGGTCATGGCCGCCGGCACGCCTAAGCAAGACAGTCTAGTGACTTATTTTTATTGTAATCCGGTTCTTCGCCCAGGTTTTGGACGTGATTTATACATTATGATGGACTAAAAAGACAAAACTTTGCTTAGTTCCATCCCGCCGTAAACGATCGGGGTTGACCGTTTGTCTTATTAACTCTGCTACTAAATCCTAAAGCAAGTGCACACCCACCTTTATCCCTGTGAGAACAAGCCCCACTTCGGTGGCGTTATAGTCTGGGTCGCCATGTTTGACTACTTCGAGACCTGCCCATGCCTCACCTGTCATCCTGTTGTCGCGATAATGTAGGCCTATGGAAGACTCAACCCATCATGTCTCCCAGGTCCTTTGCACCCCTAGCACTGCTTCAACCGCTTGGCTCTTAACCTGGACCGTAGTCCCATTTGAATTGTAACGATAGTGGTAGTCACTGATTACAAGTCGCTGCGTCAGATGTTGACTTGAAAAAAAAAGCGAGGCCAGGCCTAAATATTCGTAGCGCTCACCTTGCTCAGCGAATGATGCGCCTGCAAAAACCAAAGGTTGAGCTGCAATTGCTGGGTTGTTGAACAGCAGTGCGCAAGCGGTGACCGTAATTTCTAATCCATGAGAAAACAACTGATTGGTCGTTTTATTGCACATCCTATTGCCTCCTATGTCTATGCATTTGTCGTTGATGAAGCAATGCTGTAAAGATGAATTTGCCCGGTAGGGGTTTCCAGCTTGCCGCTGGGGCTCAGGCTGATGTGCTGTTCATTGTGACCACCAGACAACCTCTGCCTGAGTATTCCCTCTGCATTTTTTCCGAGATCAACATGACTAACAACCATGTATAGCGCATCACCCGAAGCTCTTTGGGCGTAAGCAATAGCTACTGGCACCTGTGGCTCGTTCCGTCGGATCAGTAAGCCGGGTGCCCATCGCAGCTGAGAGGCTCGTGGTTCGACGCCTTGCCGGTGCGCCTCGATTAACCGTGTCAAGGGAGGAGGATGAAACTCTCTAAGTTGCCCCAACTCGAACTGAAGGCTGCTGCCAAAAAGAAACGTTTCTAACGTTTCTAATGAGTGGCTCTCCTCTGCAGTGCTCCATTCAAAGTGCAAGCCAAGTAGGCTACCGCTCTTCTGTGTCGGTGAATCGTCACTGCTGACAAAGGTGACAACTGCCTTGCCTCGAACAACAACGCCGGGAAGGTGAATCTCCACATAGACTCTGTCATCAGGCGATATAGTTTGGACAGCTTCGCCCTTATATAGCGCTCCGTTCGATGACAAGTCGGAAGTCAACCCAAAATAAGACTGGCCGCGCAGTGTCAGCATGATGGGAATGTGTAGCGGGAAACGGTATTCATTTCGTTGATTTTTTGCGCGTTGGCGACTGAACCAACTAAGAACTCCCGCAGTTCCCACCGTAGTGGCTGCCCAAAAAATATTTGCGATTCCCGCACCTACAGGGATGGTGCCGTTTCGCATCCGGAACAGGCCTACCGGGATGCTGACTACGGCAAGTAGTGCGACGAAGAGTGGCGGGGAAAGCCAAAGCCAAGCTTTCCCAGTGTGCGATAGATCTTTGCTGGTCACGGAGAAATCCATTTTCTTGCGAAAAAGTCCTACGGCCGTCGACATAAACGCAAAAAAACGCACCATTGCATACTGCTCGCTTAGGAAAAATGCCCCATAACCTCTTCCTAATTCGAGGTATAAAATTATAGACAGAAGGTAATATAATGAGAATAAAGTGGTGAATTTTCCCATCGGTGCAACGATAGGGAGTACGCCAAAGAAGAATACAGCCGGTGGGGTTAGGAAAAAAATTAGCTTTTGCCATCCCTCGAAGTAAATGAGTATCGATGCCAAATAGTTTACTCTTTGCGCAAGCGATAGGCCCGGGGCGAATATAATGCGCTCCTGCCTCCATACCTGCATGCCTCCTGTGCCCCAACGTATTCTTTGTTTGAGGAAGGGCTCTATGCTGTGCGGGGCTAGTCCGTAAGCTAAGGATTCAGCATGATACACTGAGCGGTATCCTTGCTTGTGAAGTTTTATGGAGGTATGGACATCCTCTGTGACCGTCCCGGTGGCAAAACCATTGATAGCATCAAGTGAAGACCTGCGTATTAATGCACAGCTGCCGCAGAAGAAAGCTGCATTCCAAGTATCCTTGCCTCGCTGGATAACTTTGAAAAACAGCGATTGCTCGTTCCAAAATCTCGTGCCTGTCAATCGGTGATTGAACGAATCAACGTTATAACAGTCCTGCGGCGTTTGTACGAACGCCACTTTGTGGTCGTGGAAATAGCCCAGCGTCTTCAATAAGAAGTCTTTGCGAGGCGCATGGTCCGCATCAAAGATGGCGATGAACTCTCCTGTGCTGTATTGTAGAGCGTTGTTTAAGTTCCCAGCCTTCGCATTCGTGTTTTCACTCCGTGCTAGATATGAACAACCCAGCTCGGTAGCTAGCGTGCGCATTTCTTCGCGATTGCCATCGTCTAAAAGCCATGTAATATGTGGATAATCCATGTTCTTTGCGGCAAGGAGCGTCCGACGGACCAAGTCGACAGATTCGTTATAAGTCGGTATGAATACATCGACCATCGCGTTAGGCATAGGAGGTTGGGCACTCCGAATGCTTAATCGATAGGTCATCATGGCACACATTAAGCCGGTCACGAAGCCAAATAGCTCAGCGACATACAACGGGACAGAGATCAGTGCAACGTTCCAATTAACTGTGGTTATACGCCAGCTCAAATACCAGAGCCCGCTCGCTGTATATGCAATAACTAGCCAAGTGACGTAGTGCGGTGGCCGCTCAATGGTAAGGGTCTTATTCATGTTCCTGATAACTCCCACTCATGAATGCCATTCAAGCCCATGTGCTTGTCTTTATCGCCTTTAAGCTGTGTCCCAATTTGTTAGCCAAAATGAGGCGCCTACTTCGGCTGCCCCCCGGTCGGGGTGAACCTGATGAAATATGCATTGGTCCAATATGAGCTTTCATGCAGCGGCACTACTAAGCCACTTTTTAAAGATACTTTTCTTATGAAATTTCGATGATCGATGTTTGCAATTATCATTTTCTTTCACGATAATTGCAGATTTTGTCATATTAATTGATCGGGTGAGTATGGTTATAAAGGAATTCTTTGTTCAGCTTCGTATTTGATCGTGATGAACTTAACATAGACATTGTCTTCGAGTTGTTCAATGGATTTCGCTGGCCGCTCGACCCGATGGCCGCATTCGAAATGCCGCGGTCTCGCCACTGATCTTGCCCAGATATTCCTGGCACCCTCATTAGCTGACAATTACAGCCTATGTAGGTAAAAATGACGTTCTCGGAAAGCATGACGCTCACTACTTCAAAGCAGGCGAGGTCAAAACCAAGCAATCCGATCTGGACATCGAAAAGAGCCTCGGCGCATAACTCGAAGGAGTCTTTGTGACGTATGCCTTGATCAAAGTGCACGGTGATTCTTGAACACTGGCGGGGTGATTGTTGGCCTTAGAACCGCTAACAAAAGCTGGTGAAGCAATTCTGCTCGTCGCGCTGCCGCAGATGGCACCAGGAGTACGACAAGGCAGAGCGACAGCGTCCGAAGAGTTTTGTGAGTAGCTCTTAAGACGTCAGAATGAGTGCTGTCGATGTGACTGGGATGGCTCCGCTAGCGGGCGATTGAGTGATTGACAACTATTTGAAGAACGGGCGCATGCCTCATTAATGGAACGCGACTCGAGGAGAAGCCCGACAGGACGTGTTCAAATATATTGAAACGGTTTACAACTAGAGCGCCATCGCTCTGCATGAATTATCTGAGCACAAACAATACGAAAACTTGCTCAAACAGCATAACCACTACGAAGTGGCAGGCGTTCTTCGCTGGTAGCCTCATCATAGGGCGATAGGGCCATATCAAGACGGATGGCTGTGCTGTGAAACAAAACTTGGCAAGTCAAAATGAAAAAACCCGACGATTGCGCGTCGGGTTTTTCGTTTTGCCGGAAGGCTTACTTCCAGAACTTCCACCACGGCATTTCTTCGACCTGCCACGGCGCCTTCAGGTAAGCGCTTTGCGGGTAGTTCATGGCCAGCACGCGCCGGGTGTCGTCGCGCAGCGTGTCCATGCCCAGCTTGTCGTAAGCGGTTACCATGATCGCCAGTGCCTCTTCCGGGTACTTGGTGTTGGCGTACTCCTTCACCACACCTTGTGCGCGATTGGCGGCGGCAAGGTAAGCGGACCGCTTCATGTAGTAGCGCGCCACGTGCATTTCGTAGCCGCCCAGCGCATCGACCAGCCGGGCCATCTTGGCCCGGCCGTCGGCCGAATACTGGCTGTCCGGGAAGCGGGAGGTCAGTTCGCGGAACGCCAGGAACGCCTCGCGCGAAGCCTTCGGGTCGCGCTCGCTCATGTCCTGACCGGCCCACTTCGACAGCAGGCCCGAGTCGTCGTTGTAGTACACCAGACCCTTCAGGTAGTACATGTAGTCGAGGTTCGGGTGTGCCGGGTGCAACTTGATGAATCGATCGGCCGCGGCAATGGCTTGCTCCGGTTCGCCGGCCTTGTACTGGGTATAAGCCAGGTCCATCTGAGACTGTTGAGCGTAGCGCCCGTAGGGGTAGCGTGCTTCCAGCGTTTCATAGAGCTTGACAGCACGGGTATAATTACCACTGTTCAACTCATCTTTTGCTTCGGTGTACAGTTTTTCCACTGTCCATCCGCGCGTTTCGTCGTACGGCTCCGTGGACGCACATCCGGCGAGGGCCGCCGTCACCAACATAGCTGCTACGATTTTTTTCATGACCGATCCTTACGCAGATTCCGACGATTATAACGATCTCTCGGAAAATGAGACATCCGCACCGCGCGAACTCGTCGTTCCGTCCGAATTGGGCGGTGAACGCCTTGACGCCGCGCTGGCCAAGCTGTTACCCGATTACTCCCGCAGCCGCCTGACGGCCTGGATCAAAGACGGCCAAGTCCTGGTCGACGGCGAGGTCGTCCTCCCCAAGACCAAGCTCTTGGGCGGCGAGCGTCTGCTCGTCACCGAGACCCTGTCCGACGAGGTACTCGCCTACCAGCCGGAGCCGCTGGAACTCAACGTCGTCTATGAGGACGACGCGATCATCGTCGTCAACAAGCCGGCCGGCATGGTCGTGCACCCGGCGTCCGGCAACTGGACCGGCACCCTGCTCAACGGCCTGTTGCACCACTACCCGATGCTGGTCCAGGTGCCGCGCGCCGGCATCGTGCATCGCCTCGACAAGGACACCAGTGGCCTGATGGTGGTCGCCAAGACACTGCAGGCGCAGGCCGACCTGGTGCGCCAGCTGCAGGCGCGCACCGTCAAGCGCATCTACCGCGCGGTCGCCGACGGCAACGTGCCGTACGACGGTAGCATCGACGCCAACATCGGCCGTGACCCGC
Organism: Crenobacter sp. CS_VA4; assembly: GCF_055597485.1. Taxonomy (NCBI): domain Bacteria; kingdom Pseudomonadati; phylum Pseudomonadota; class Betaproteobacteria; order Neisseriales; family Neisseriaceae; genus Crenobacter; species Crenobacter sp. CS_VA4. Next base: position 8,056 of record NZ_JBVMAE010000015.1, on the reverse strand, counting down.
ACAATCGCCTGAAGATGTCGGTGGTGAAGTTCGGCGGCAAGTCGGCGGTGACGCATATGCGCGTGCTGGAGCGCTATACCAGCCATTCCTACATCGAGTGCCAGCTGGAAACCGGCCGCACCCACCAGATCCGCGTGCACATGAAGGAGGCGCGCCACCCGCTGGCCGGCGACCCCGTCTACGGCAACCCGCGCCACCCGATGAGCGAAACCGTCGCCGAACTGGTCAAGGGCCTGAAGCGCCAGGCGCTGCACGCCTTCTCGCTGGCGCTGATCCACCCGGTGACCGGCAAGGAAATGAGCTGGAAGTGCAAGCTGCCGGACGACATCCGTCACCTGCTCTCCGTACTGCGCGACGAATCCGGTATGGCCAGCGGCCACACCACCGCCCGCCCGAGCTGGGCCGAGGATGAGAGCGACGAGGAGTGGGACGACGACGATTACGACGTCGAGGTGCACTATGTCCGCGAATAAGCCCGGTGACGGCGTCAAGCGCATGGACGAGGCGCTGGGGCTGGCAGCAAGCAACCCGGCCGACTGGCTCACCGCCAGCTGGCCGGCGCCGGCCAATGTGCGCACGCTGATCACCACCCGCGCCGGCGGCGTCAGCCAACCGCCGTTCGACAGCCTGAACCTCGGCCGGCACGTCGGCGACGACGACGCGGCCGTCACCGCCAACCGTGCCAAGTTGGCCGAACGGGTGCCGGCAGAGCCGGCGTGGCTGAGCCAAGTGCACAGCACCGTCGTGGTCGACGCTGCCACCGTCGGCACACCGGCGCCGAAGGCCGACGCGAGCGTCAGCCGCCAAGCCGGCACCGTGTGCGTAATCATGACCGCCGACTGCCTGCCGGTGCTGCTGACCGATCGCGCCGGCAGCGTGGTTGGTGCCGTACACGCCGGTTGGCGTGGTCTGTGCGATGGCGTGATCGAGGCAACGGTTGCCGCGATGCAGGCCGCCCCGCTCGAACTGATGGCCTGGCTCGGCCCGGCGATCGGCCCGGACGCGTTCGAGGTCGGCGAAGAGGTTCGCGCAGCGTTCATGGCGCACGATGTTCGCGCCGACGCGGCGTTCGAAGCGATTGGCGACGGCAAGTACCTGGCCGATATCTACGCCCTCGCCCGCCAGCGCCTGGCCGCACTCGGGGTGACGCAGGTCTACGGCGGTGAGCACTGCACCGTGCTCGAACGCGAGCGTTTCTTCTCCTACCGCCGCGACCGTATCACCGGCCGCATGGCCAGCTGCATCTGGCTGGCGTCGTAAGCCGTTCCAGGTTGGCCGAACAGCGCTTCGGCCAACCTTCTTCCCTCCCCCGCTCCCCGTCAGCAGCCTCAGCCTCGTTTTCGTCGTTAAGTCGCCGGTTTTCATGCAAGCGTCGTAACCGCGCCACAGGCCCGTTGCCACAACATCTTGTGGCAAATCCGCACAACCGTCGAAACCCTGTCATATCAGGGCGCTAGCCTAGTCGCGAAAAATTGCGCAAATCGGGCCAACTTTTTTCTTTGCCCCGCAAAGCCAATAAGGGCGCGGCTTTCGCGATATTCGTTGAGTGTCAAGACTTGTAGCCGCCCGCGCAGAACACTAGAATTTGCGGCCGTGCTGGATTAAAACAGTACATATTGTGGTTACGCACAATCCACACACAAGTTTTTAACAGACTTGTCCACAGCCCCGTCGGGCAGGACAGGTTGCCCGGATCGCCGGGTGCTGCCGCATCACGCTGCCGTATCAACCGAACTCGCAATAACAGAGGCCAACCACTATGCAATTGACCACCTTTGAAGGGCACACTGCTGCCGAGCTGGGTCGTTCCGCCGCACCGCAGGACGACTACAGCCAGTACAAAACCATCCGCCGCAACGGCGCGGTCGTGCCGTTCGAACCGGTCAAGATCTCGATTGCGATGACCAAGGCGTTCCTCGCCGTGGTCGGTGCGCAGGGCGCGACCTCGGCTAGCATCCGTGACAAGGTCGCCAGCCTGACCGAGAGCGTGGTGTCGGCGCTGATGCGCCGCAAGCCGGAAGGCGGCGCGATCCACATCGAAGAAATCCAGGACCAGGTGGAACTGGCGCTGATGCGTTTCGGCGAGCACGACGTGGCACGCGCCTACGTGCTGTACCGTGAAGACCGCACCCGCGAGCGCGCCGCTCGCGGCGAAGCGCTGCACCAGATCACCATCAACGTGATCCGCAAGAACGGTAAGAAGCAGGCTCTGGACATCGCCCGTCTGCGCGCCACCATCGAGTCCGCCTGCAAGGGCCTGGCCGAGACCGACGCCGACGCGATCCTCAGCGAAACGCTGAAGAACATCTACGACGGTGTGCCGGAAGAGGAAGTGAACAAGTCCTCGATCCTGGCGGCCCGTTCGCTGATCGAGAAAGACCCGGCGTACAACTACGTCACCGCTCGCCTGCTGTTGAACAACATCCGCCTGGAAATCCTCGGGGAAGCGGTCAGCCAGGAAGAAATGGCCGAGCGCTACGTCAGCTACTTCCCGACCTTCATCAAGAAGGGTATCGACGCCGAGCTGCTCGACGAGAAGCTGGCCGAATACGACCTGAAGAAACTGGGCGCCGCGCTCAACGCCGACCGCGACCAGCAGTTCGGCTACCTCGGCCTGCAGACCCTGTTCGACCGCTACTTCCTGCACGTGGATGGCACCCGCATCGAGATGCCGCAGGCGTTCTACATGCGCGTCGCGATGGGCCTGGCGCTGAACGAAGTGAACCGCGAAGAGCGCGCGATCGAGTTCTACAACGTGCTGTCGACCTTCGACTTCATGTCGTCGACTCCGACCCTGTTCAACTCGGGCACCCGCCGTTCGCAACTGTCGTCGTGCTACCTGACCACCATCGCCGATGACCTCGACGGCATCTACGAAGGCATCAAGGAAAACGCCCTGCTCTCCAAGTTTGCCGGCGGCCTGGGCAACGACTGGACCCCGGTGCGCGCGATGGGCTCGCACATCAAGGGCACCAACGGCAAGTCGCAGGGCGTGGTGCCGTTCCTGAAGGTGGTCAACGACACCGCCGTCGCCGTGAACCAGGGCGGCAAGCGCAAGGGCGCGGTGTGCGCCTACCTGGAAACCTGGCACGCCGACATCGAGGAATTCCTCGAACTGCGTAAGAACACCGGCGACGACCGCCGCCGCACCCACGACATGAACACCGCCAACTGGATTCCGGACCTGTTCATGAAGCGCGTGATGGAAGGCGCCGACTGGACGTTGCTCAGCCCGTCCGAGTGCCCGGACCTGCACGACCTGTTCGGCCAGGCCTTCGAGAAGCGTTACAACGAATACGAAGCGAAAGCCGCCCGCGGCGAACTGAAAGTCGCCAAGAAGATCCCGGCTCTGTCGCTGTGGCGCAAGATCCTGACCATGCTGTTCGAAACCGGTCACCCGTGGGTCACCTTCAAAGACCCGTGCAACATCCGCAGCCCGCAGCAGCACATGGGCGTCGTTCACAGCTCCAACCTGTGCACCGAGATCACCCTCAACACCAACGAGGACGAGATCGCCGTGTGCAACCTGGGTTCGGTCAACCTGGTGAACCACCTGAAGGGCGGCAAGCTCGACAGCGACAAGCTCAAGCGCACCATCACCACCGCGATGCGCATGCTCGACAACGTGGTCGACATCAACTTCTACCCGGTGAAGAAGGCGCGCAACTCCAACCTGAAGCACCGTCCGGTCGGCATGGGCATCATGGGCTTCCAGGACTGCCTGCACAGCCTGCGTATCGCCTACGGCTCGGACGCGGCGGTCGAGTTCGCCGACGAGTCGATGGAAATCGTCGCCTATCACGCCTACTGGGCATCGAGCGAAATGGCGCAGGAACGCGGCCGCTACCCGTCGTACAAGGGCTCGCTGTGGGATCGCGGCATCCTGCCGCACGACAGCATCAACCTGCTGGCGGCCGAACGCGGCGGCTACCTCGACGTGGATCGCACCGAGCGTCTGGACTGGAACAGCCTGCGCGAGCGCATCAAGACCCACGGCATGCGCAACTCGAACTGCCTGGCCATCGCCCCGACTGCGACCATCGCCAACATCATCGGCGTATCGGCCAGCATCGAGCCGACCTACCAGAACCTGTTCGTCAAATCGAACCTGTCCGGCGAATTCACCGTCACCAACGAATACCTGGTGCGTGACCTGAAGGCGCTGGGTCTGTGGGACGAAGTGATGGTCGCCGACCTGAAGTACTTCGACGGCAGCCTGGGCCGCATCGACCGCGTACCGATGCACCTGAAAGACCTGTACGCCACCGCCTTCGAAGTCGAAGCGAAATGGCTGGTCGACGCCGCCTCGCGTCGTCAGAAATGGCTCGATCAGGCGCAGTCGCTCAACCTGTACATGGCCGGCGCCTCGGGCAAGAAACTGGACGAGCTCTACAAGCACGCCTGGGTTCGCGGCCTGAAGACCACCTACTACCTCCGCACCCTGGCGGCCACCAGCGCCGAGAAGTCCACCGGCCGCGGCGGCGAGCTGAATGCGGTACCGGTATCCGGTGGCGTCACCGCCTACCAGTCGGCCCCGGTAGCGGCACCGGAAATCGACAACACCCCGGCGACCGACGCGAAGTTCTGCTCGATCGACAACCCGGATTGCGAAGCTTGCCAATAAAACAAGCGATGCAAAACGCCCTCTGCCGCCCTAGGCGGCAGAGGGCAAGTTCCGCCCGAAACATCAGCAAAACAGCCGCAGCAAGGTGTATAGCAGTAGTGCAATCCCCAACTGAGCCGCATTAATAAGAAAGCGAGGCAAGGAATGGTTTCGTACTACGTGAATACCCAACCTCAGCCGAACGGTGATCACGAAGTCCACCGATCCGGTTGTAGCTACCTGCCCGACGAGCCCCACAGGGTTTTCCTGGGATCGTTTGCCGACTGTCACGAGGCGGTTCTATCGGCGAAACGGCACTTCCCGAGGTCGAACGGCTGTTTGTTTTGCTCTCGGGATTGCTATACCGGCTAGCTGTATCGTTTAGCACTTATCAAGCTTGGCCGAATGTCCTTCGGCCAAGCTGCCATCCTCAAGCCGATCTAGCCGGTCGGTTTCGGGATGGTTCGATGCCCGGCGCACCGCGCCGGCCCCGACCGGACCCAGGTAAGGAGTAGTGCTATGCGCCGCACCCTGCTGCTGATCGCCGCCCTGCTGTTGGCCGGTTGCACCACGACGGCCACGCAGTTGCACGGCAGCCTGACCCCACCGCCGGGCCAGGCCTATGCCATCGTGTCGCTGACCGGCCGGGCGTTCGTCCCGGACACCGCCACGGTGCAGGCCAACTGGAATGGTCTCGACAACGGCAGCCACGGCACCGCCTACGCCTCGTTCGCCACCGACACCGTGTTCGGCGAACAAGGGATGTCGCCGGTCGAGGGCCGGCTGGTGCTGCTGAAGCTCGCGCCGGGGCGCTACCAGATCGGCGGCGTCTGGGTGTGGTGGGCCGACGACACCGGCTTCATGGCCTATCGCTGGGCCAGATACTTCCGGATCGACGCACCGTTCGAGGTGAACGCCGGCGAAACCGTTTATCTGGGCGATATCTGGGTCGACATGTCGAACCTGCCCGAGCTGCAGCTGCGCAACGAACAGAAGCGCGACTTCGGCCATATACATCGTGTCTGGCACGTGCCCGACACCTCGGCGGTGAGAACCGAGCTGCTGGTTAATAGCCACCCCGAACTCGCCGGCCCGGGATACTGACAACACACTGAATAAAGAAAAGGATTCCGTCCCATGCTGAATTTCGAAGACCCGATCGTCGCCGGTGGCAGCGCACACGCCAACTCGATGACCGAGCACGGTACCGCTCGCGTCAACGTCGTCGACAAGCGCGTCATCAACGGCCAGACTGACGTCAACCAGCTGGTGCCGTTCAAGTACAAATGGGCATGGGAAAAATACCTGGCGCAGTGCGCCAACCACTGGATGCCGCAAGAAGTGAACATGCAGCGCGACATCGAACAGTGGAAAACCGGCCAGCTGTCCGAAGACGAAATGCGTCTGGTGAAGCGCAACCTGGGCTTCTTCGTCACCGCCGACAGTCTGGCCGCCAACAACATCGTGCTCGGCACCTACCGCCAGATCACCGCGCCGGAATGCCGCCAGTTCCTGCTGCGCCAGGCGTTTGACGAAGCGATTCACACCCACGCCTACCAGTACATCGTCGAATCGCTCGGCCTCGACGAAAGCGAAGTGTTCAACGCCTATCACGAGATCAAGTCGATCCGCGACAAGGACGAGTTCCTGATCCCGTTCATCGACACCCTGACCGACCCGGAATTCAAGACCGGTACCACCGAAAACGACCAGAAGCTGCTGAAGAGCCTGATCGTGTTCGCGTGCATCATGGAAGGTCTGTTCTTCTACGTCGGCTTCGTGCAGATCCTGGCGCTGGGCCGCCAGAACAAGATGACCGGCGCCGCCGAACAGTACCAGTACATCCTGCGCGACGAGTCGATGCACTGCAATTTCGGTATCGACCTGATCAACACCGTGAAGCTGGAAAACCCGCAACTGTGGACCGACAGCTTCAAGGACGAGATGACTGCCCTGTTCCAACAGGCCGTCGAGCTGGAATACGCCTACGCCGAAGACACCATGCCGCGCGGCGTGCTGGGCCTCAACGCCAGCATGTTCAAGGAATACCTGCGCTTCATCGCCAACCGCCGCATGCAGCAGATCGGCCTCGAGCAGCTGTTCCCGGGCGTGACCAACCCGTTCCCGTGGATGAGCGAGATGATCGACTTGAAGAAAGAGAAGAATTTCTTTGAGACGAGAGTGACTGAGTACCAGACTGGTGGGGCGTTGAGCTGGGATTGATTAAATTTTTCGTCGCGCGACAGATAATCTTGCAAAAACGACACACAATTTTGCAATCAGCGACACATATTCTTGCAACCCCTAGTTTTTTGTCGAAAAAAGGCCTCGCATTTGCGAGGCTTTTTTTACTACCACGTTACCATCCATCTTCCTGTACAAAGCTTCCCGGCAGCCGTAAAGGAAGGCCCGTCAGCGAGGTAAGGACAGCAAAATCACAAGAAATCAGCGGCAATAGCAACCTTCTGTATCCAAGGTGCGTTATTGATGTCCTGTTTGCCGCTCGATCATGATCTCCGCCGAGAACATTGGTCATGATTCCATGGTCTCTTTGCCTGTTCAGTATCTTATCAGTCCGGCAGTATTTCTAGCCTTAAAATAGGAAGGTACTAGGACCGCTATCAGGATTGCCTTGGTCTACTAGTTGATTGTAGGAAAAAGATCTTGTACTTTCATTATGGGTAGCTTGTCGTCCAAGGCTTCACTGTTTCAACTGCGCGGCGGGATTTCTTTGTCCTCTGCTTGCACACAGGTCTCCATTGGGCGATGAGTTCTTGCTCATACTCCTCGGCGTACTGAAACTCTTCTTCTCCAATTTCTGCAATATAGACGGTGAAGCCGGAACGAAGTAGCCCAATAAGCAGATGTTGATAGCCCGCATTGTATCGGGCTGAGTTTTGATAGCCCACTTTTTGCTTGGGGCCAAAGAACTTTGCCTTGCCAATATAGAAAGGTTTGTCTCCATCATTCGGATGATGAAAGACGTATAAACAGTAAGCCCTGGATAGTGCCCCATTGAAACTTTGAAAGTTGAATGGTTGCCAGTTCAGTTTCATAGTGATGACTAAGATGAATTGGGCTGTGCTATTTTTACAGCATAGCAAACGGCTGGTCCACTTGAGGCTGACTTTAAGATGGTCTGTTAAGTGGCTGTAAAACCCGAGTTCTTGAATCTAATTGAAACTCAACTAGCATATCTGTCACTCTTTCGTGTAGCGGAATAAGTTCTTCAATTACCGAAATTTTATATTTGCCGAGGTACATTGCGGACGCCTCAATATAAAATAGTATGCTAGTCAAGACCATGTTTAGTGAGAATGTATACTGCTCAATTTCAACGGATTCAGCGTAACCATCCACTTCAATTACCCTTGACTGTTGGCGCTCACTGAAAATTGACCAGATAACCGAGGGTTTGCTCATTGAAAATTGACCAGGGTGACTAACCATCCC